>NZ_JBXAST010000018.1:0-56134 GCF_058809645.1 Azospira sp. MPR-E4
GTGAAGTGGGTGTGGGGGGTGATGGAACCGGGCTTGGCCAGCACTTGGCCGCGCTCGACTTCTTCACGCTTGGTGCCGCGCAGCAGCACGCCCACGTTGTCACCAGCCTGACCTTGGTCCAGCAGCTTGCGGAACATTTCCACGCCGGTGCAGGTGGTCTTGGTGGTGGGCTTGATACCCACGATTTCGATTTCTTCGCCGACCTTGACGATGCCGCGCTCGACACGACCGGTCACCACGGTACCGCGGCCGGAGATGGAGAACACGTCTTCGATGGGCAGCAGGAAGGGCTTGTCCACAGCCCGCTCGGGGGTGGGGATGTAGCTGTCCAGAGCGTCGGCCAGGGCCAGGATGGCGGGTTCGCCGATGTCGGACTGGTCACCTTCCAGAGCCTTCAGGGCGGAGCCCTTGACGATGGGGATGTCGTCGCCGGGGAAGTCGTACTTGGAGAGCAGCTCGCGCACTTCCATTTCGACCAGTTCCAGCAGTTCGGCGTCGTCCACCATGTCGCACTTGTTCAGGAACACGATGATGTAGGGCACGCCCACCTGACGGGCCAGCAGGATGTGCTCGCGGGTCTGGGGCATGGGGCCGTCAGCGGCGGAACAGACCAGAATGGCGCCGTCCATCTGGGCGGCACCGGTAATCATGTTCTTCACGTAGTCGGCGTGACCCGGGCAATCCACGTGAGCGTAGTGACGGGTGGCGGTTTCGTACTCGACGTGAGCGGTGTTGATGGTGATACCGCGGGCCTTTTCTTCGGGCGCAGCGTCGATCTGGTCGTAAGCCTTGGCTTCGCCACCGAACTTCTTGGACAGAATGGTGGTGATAGCAGCAGTCAGCGTGGTCTTACCGTGGTCAACGTGACCGATGGTGCCCACATTAACGTGCGGCTTCGTACGTTCAAACTTTTCCTTGGCCATCTTTCAATTCCTCAATTCGCAAAAATTCGATTACTTCTTGTTAATCACGGCTTCGGCGACGTTCTTCGGCGCCTCGGAGTAGTGCTTGAACTCCATGGAGTAGGTCGCACGACCCTGGGTCAGGGAGCGCAGCTGGGTGGCGTAGCCGAACATCTCGGCCAGGGGCACTTCAGCCTTCACTTCCTTGATGCCGCCGGGCAGATCATCCATACCCTGGACGATGCCGCGACGACCGGACAGGTCGCCCATGACGTTACCCATGTAGTCTTCCGGGGTTTCAACGACAACGGCCATCATCGGCTCCAGCAGCGTGGGCTGGGCCTTGCGCATACCTTCCTTGAATGCCATGGAGGCAGCCATGCGGAATGCGTTTTCGTTGGAGTCCACGTCGTGGTAGGAACCGTCGAACAGGGTGAACTTGATGTCGACCACCGGGAAGCCGGCCAGCACACCGCTGGAGATGGCGTCTTGCAGACCCTTGTCCACCGCGGGAATGAATTCGCGAGGCACGGTGCCGCCCTTGATGGCGTCGACAAACTCGTAGCCCTTGCCGGCTTCGTTCGGCTCGATCTTGAGCCAGACGTGACCGTACTGACCACGACCGCCGGACTGCTTGACGAACTTGCCTTCCTGTTCGACAGCCTTCTTGATGCATTCGCGGTAGGCCACCTGGGGAGCACCCACGTTGGCTTCGACGCTGAATTCGCGCTTCATGCGGTCGACGATAATTTCCAGGTGCAGTTCGCCCATACCGGAAATGATGGTCTGACCGGATTCTTCGTCGGTACGCACGCGGAAGGACGGATCTTCGGCGGCCAGACGATTCAGGGCGATACCCATCTTCTCCTGGTCAGCCTTGGTCTTGGGCTCGACAGCCACGTGAATCACGGGATCCGGGAATTCCATGCGCTCGAGAATGATCGGAGCATCCGGATCGCACAGGGTTTCACCGGTGGTCACTTCCTTCAGGCCCACGCAGGCGGCGATGTCGCCGGCCAGAACTTCCTTGATTTCCTCGCGGTTGTTGGCGTGCATCTGCAGGATGCGGCCGATGCGTTCCTTACGACCCTTGATCGGGTTGTAAATGGTGGAGCCGGAGGTCAGGACACCGGAGTACACGCGCACGAAGGTCAGCTGGCCGACGTAGGGGTCGGTCATCAGCTTGAAAGCCAGAGCGGAGAACTTGGAGTCGTCGGAAGCAACGCGGCAATCCTTCTCGCCGTTTTCCTTTTCACCTTCAACGGGGGGAATATCCACCGGGGAGGGCAGCAGCTGAATAACAGCATCCAGCATGCGCTGCACGCCCTTGTTCTTGAAGGCGGTACCGCACAGCATGGGCTGGATTTCGCAGTTGATGGTGCGAGTACGCAGACCCAGCAGGATGTCGGCCTCAGGCAGATCACCCTCTTCCAGGTACTTGTTCATCAGCTCTTCAGATGCCTCGGCAGCAGCCTCGACCATCTGTTCGCGCCAGGTCTGGGCGGTCTCGACCAGATCAGCGGGAATGTCCTTGTACTCGAACTTCATACCCTGGGAGGCTTCGTCCCAGATGATGGCCTTCATCTTGATCAGATCGACCACGCCGGTGAAGGTATCTTCGGCACCGATCGGAATCACGATCGGCACGGGATTGCCCTTCAGGCGGACCTTCATCTGCTCGACGACCTTGAAGAAGTTGGCACCGGAGCGGTCCATCTTGTTCACGAAAGCCAGACGGGGCACCTTGTACTTGTTGGCCTGACGCCACACGGTCTCGGACTGGGGCTGAACGCCACCCACAGCACAGTAAACCATGCAGGCACCATCCAGCACACGCATGGAACGCTCCACCTCGATGGTGAAGTCCACGTGCCCCGGGGTGTCGATGATGTTGAAGCGGTGCTCGGGGAAGGAGTTGTCCATCCCCTTCCAGAAGCAAGTGGTAGCAGCGGAGGTAATGGTAATACCACGCTCCTGCTCCTGCTCCATCCAGTCCATGGTGGCAGCACCGTCGTGCACTTCACCGATTTTGTGGTTCACACCGGTGTAGTACAGGATGCGCTCGGTGGTAGTCGTCTTACCGGCGTCAATGTGAGCGCTAATACCGATATTGCGGTAGCGCTCGATGGGAGTTTTGCGAGCCACGTTAGTAACCTTCGCTGTAAACGTTTGTCAGGAGACGGTTAGAAACGGTAGTGGGCGAAGGCCTTGTTGGCTTCGGCCATACGATGCACTTCGTCACGCTTCTTCACGGCGCCGCCGCGGTTTTCGGCCGCTTCCAGCATTTCGGCAGCCAGACGCAGACCCATGGTCTTTTCGGAACGCTTGCGGGCGGCCTCGCGCAGCCAACGCATGGCCAGAGCCATACGGCGGGCGGGACGAACTTCCACGGGCACCTGGTAGTTGGCACCACCGACGCGACGGGACTTCACTTCCACCATGGGACGCACGTTGGCGATGGCGGAGGCAAACACTTCCAGAGGATCCTTGCCGGACTTGGAAGAAATCTGGTCGAAGGCACCGTAGACGATGCGCTCGGCCACGGACTTCTTGCCGCTTTGCATCACGGCATTCACAAACTTGGAGACATCCACGCTGCCGAACTTGGGATCGGGCAGGATGTCGCGTTTCGGTACTTCACGACGACGGGGCATAACAACCTCACTAGTTCACAATTCAGTTGCGACATTTCCGGAATAGAAATGACACATGGCCGCCCATGTGGGGGCGGCCACTTACTAAAACGACCTGATTAGGCCGCCTTCGGACGCTTGGCCCCGTACTTGGAACGGGACTGCTTACGATCCTTGACGCCCTGGGTATCCAGGGAGCCGCGCACGGTGTGGTAACGCACACCAGGCAAATCCTTCACACGACCACCGCGAATCAGGACCACGGAGTGCTCCTGCAGGTTGTGGCCTTCACCACCGATGTAGGAAATGACTTCGAAGCCATTGGTCAGACGAACCTTGCACACCTTACGCAGTGCGGAGTTCGGCTTCTTCGGAGTGGTGGTGTAAACACGGGTGCACACGCCACGCTTCTGGGGGCACTTTTCCAGAGCAGGAACCTTGCTCTTGGTAATTTCGGCCACCCGGGGCTTGCGCACGAGTTGGTTGATGGTCGGCATAACAAATCCTCATTTAGGCGGCTTTGCCGCCAAAACACTGAAACAGCGGGCTGACTGCCCGCCTCGCCTCAGCGATTTTTTTATCCAAACAAAGGCAATGATTAGCCTTTGCCGCGAAAAGACCCGAGATTTTATTGGGAAGCAACCCTCGAGTCAACGGTTGCTTCCCAAAGATCAGACGGCGTCGTTGCCGGCAGGCACTTCCTCGACAGCCACATCCTCCCCGCCCAGGACCCGGTCGAGGCCCTGGTCGTTGCCAGCAGCCTGCTGACGACGGGAATTGTGGTAGGCAAGACCGGTACCGGCAGGAATCAGGCGGCCGACGATGACGTTTTCCTTCAGGCCGCGCAGTTCATCGCGCTTGCCCATGATGGCCGCTTCCGTCAGCACGCGGGTGGTTTCCTGGAAGGAAGCCGCGGAGATGAAGGAGTCGGTGGACAAGGAGGCCTTGGTGATACCGAGCAGCATGTAATCGTAGCTGGCGGGCAGCTTGCCTTCGGCAACGACGCGATCGTTCTCGTCCAGCACATCGGCACGTTCGACCTGTTCGCTCTTGATGAAGCGGGTATCGCCCGGCTCGGTGATGGTGACCCGACGCAGCATCTGGCGCACGATAACTTCAATGTGCTTGTCGTTGATCTTCACGCCCTGCAGACGGTACACATCCTGCACTTCATCGGTGATGTAGCGGGCCAGGGCTTCGACACCCTTGAGCTTGAGGATTTCATGGGGATCGGGCTCGCCGTCCACAATGACCTCGCCCTTGTTCACCACCTGACCGTCGTGCACCATGACGTGCTTGTCCTTGAGGATCAGATACTCGTGGGCGACACCGTCCAGATCGGTGATGACCAGACGCTGCTTGCCCTTGGTGTCCTTGCCGAAGGAAACGGTACCGGTGTACTCGGCCAGCATGCCCACATCCTTGGGCGTACGGGCTTCGAACAGCTCTGCCACACGGGGCAGACCGCCGGTAATGTCGCGGGTCTTGGCGGATTCTTGGGGAATCTTCGCCAGCACGTCGCCGACACCCACCTGCTGGCCGTCGGCCACGGTGATGATGGAGCCCACCTGGAAGGTGATGGTCACGGCGTGTTCGGTGCCATGCATCTTCACTTCCTGGCCGTTCTCGTCCAGCAGCTTGACCTGGGGACGCAGGCCCTTGGCCTGGGCCTTGCCGCCGCGCTTGGGATCGATCACCACCAGGGTGGACAGGCCGGTCACATCGTCGATCTGCTTGGCGACGGTGGAGCCTTCTTCCACGTTTTCGAACTTGATGGTACCGGCGTACTCGGTAATCATCGGACGGGTATGGGGATCCCAGGTCGCCAGCACGGCACCGGCCTTCACCACCTGGCCGTCATCGGCGGTCAGGATGGCGCCGTAGGGCACCTTGTGACGTTCGCGCTCGCGGCCGTTGTCGTCGGTCACCAGCACTTCGCCGGAACGGGTGAAGACGATCTTCTCACCCTTGACGTTGGTCACATAGCGCATGGTGGCGGTGAAGCGCACCACACCGTTGGACTTGGTATCGACCCGGTCGGCCACGGCAGCACGGGAAGCCGCACCGCCGACGTGGAAGGTCCGCATGGTCAGCTGGGTACCCGGTTCGCCGATGGACTGGGCGGCGATGACGCCGACAGCCTCACCCACATTGACCAGGGAACCGCGGCCCAGATCGCGGCCGTAGCACTTGGCGCACAGACCGTAACGGGTGTCGCAGGTCAGGGGGGTACGGACCTTGACTTCATCGATGCCCAGCTTGTCGATCAGATCGCACAGATCCTCGTCCACCAGGGTACCGGCTTCGATAACGGTTTCTTCGCTTTCCGGATTCACCACGTCAGCCACGACCACGCGGCCCAGAATACGGTCGCGCAGCGGCTCGATCACCTCACCGCCCTCGATCAGGGCCTTCATGGTGACGCCGTTCTGGGTGCCGCAATCGTCCTCGGTCACCACCAGATCCTGGGTCACATCCACCAGACGGCGGGTCAGGTAGCCGGAGTTGGCGGTCTTCAGTGCCGTATCAGCCAGACCCTTCCGCGCACCGTGGGTGGAGATGAAGTACTGAAGCACGTTCAGGCCTTCACGGAAGTTGGTGGTAATCGGCGTTTCGATAATGGAGCCGTCCGGCTTGGCCATCAGGCCCCGCATACCGGCCAGCTGGCGAATCTGGGCCGCGGAACCCCGGGCGCCGGAGTCGGCCATCATGTAGATGGAGTTGAAGGACTCCTGCTTCACGGTCTTGCCGTGACGGTCCACCACCTCTTCATGACCCAGCTGCTCCATCATGACCTTGGCCACCTGATCGCCGGTACGGCCCCAGATATCCACGACCTTGTTGTAGCGCTCACCGAAGGTCACCAGACCATTGGTGTATTGGGTTTCGATTTCCTTAACTTCCTTCTCGGCCTCGGCGATGATGGTGTGCTTTTCGGTCGGCACACGCATGTCGTCGGAGCAGAAGGAGATGCCGGCACGGGTAGCAAGAGCGTAGCCGTTCTGCATCAGCTTGTCGGCGAACACCACCGTTTCCTTCAGGCCGCAACGGCGGAAGGAGGTGTTGATCAGCTTGGAGATTTCCTTCTTCTTCAGGGCCTTGTCGATGACGCTGAAAGGCAGGCCCTTGGGCAGGATCTCGGAAAGGATGGCACGGCCGCAGGTGGTGTTGTAGCGGGTGATCTTCTCCACCCACTCGCCGCTTTCGCCGCGCACGTATTCCTTCAGACGCACGGAAACCTTGGCGTGCAGGTCGGCCAGGCCGGAATTCACGGCCCGCAGCACTTCGCTGACGTCAGCGAAGTTCATGCCTTCGCCCTTGGCGTTGATGCGGTCGCGGGTGGCGTAGTACAGACCCAGCACGATATCCTGGGACGGCACGATGATCGGTTCGCCGTTGGCCGGGGAGAGCACGTTGTTGGAGGCCAGCATCAGGGTGCGGGCTTCCATCTGGGCTTCCAGGGACAGGGGCACGTGGACAGCCATCTGGTCGCCGTCAAAGTCGGCGTTGAAGGCGGCACACACCAGGGGATGCAGCTGGATGGCCTTGCCTTCGATCAGGGTCGGCTCGAAAGCCTGGATACCCAGACGGTGCAGGGTCGGCGCACGGTTCAGCATGACCGGATGTTCGCGGATGACGTCTTCCAGGATGTCCCACACCACGGGCTCCTGGGATTCGACCATCTTCTTGGCCTGCTTGATGGTGGTTGCCAGGCCCATCAGTTCCAGCTTGTGGAAGATGAAGGGCTTGAACAGCTCCAGGGCCATCAGCTTGGGCAGACCGCACTGGTGCAGCTTGAGCTGGGGACCCACCACGATCACGGAACGACCGGAGTAGTCCACCCGCTTGCCCAGCAGGTTCTGACGGAAGCGGCCGCCCTTGCCCTTGATCATGTCGGCCAGGGACTTCAGGGGGCGCTTGTTGGCGCCGGTCATGGCCTTGCCGCGGCGACCGTTGTCCAGCAGGGAGTCCACGGACTCCTGCAGCATGCGCTTTTCGTTGCGCACGATGATTTCCGGCGCCTTCAGCTCCAGCAGGCGCTTCAGACGGTTGTTCCGGTTAATGACGCGACGGTAGAGGTCGTTCAGGTCGGAAGTGGCGAAACGACCGCCGTCCAGGGGTACCAGCGGGCGCAGGTCCGGGGGCAGCACGGGCAGCACTTCCAGGATCATCCAGTCGGGCTTGATGCCGGACTTCTGGAAGCCTTCGAGGATCTTCAGACGCTTGGCGATCTTCTTGTTCTTGGCTTCGGAACCGGTGGTTTCCAGTTCGCTGCGCAGACGCTCGACTTCGTGATCCAGGTCCAGGGTACGCAGCAGTTCGCGCACGGCCTCGGCACCCATCAGGGCGATGAAGTCGTCACCGTACTCTTCCACCTTGGCCAGGTAGTCGTCTTCGGTCAGCAGCTGGCCCCGGTTGAGGGAGGTCATGCCGGGCTCGATCACCACGTAGGCTTCGAAGTAGAGGACCCGCTCGATGTCGCGCAGGGTCATGTCCAGCACCATGCCAAGACGGCTGGGCAAGGACTTGAGGAACCAGATGTGGGCGGTCGGGCTGGCCAGCTCGATGTGGCCCATACGCTCGCGGCGCACCTTGGCCAGGGTTACTTCGACGCCGCACTTCTCGCAGATGACGCCACGATGCTTGAGGCGCTTGTACTTGCCGCACAGGCACTCGTAGTCCTTGATCGGGCCAAAGATCTTGGCGCAGAACAGGCCGTCACGCTCCGGCTTGAAGGTGCGGTAGTTGATGGTTTCCGGCTTTTTAACTTCGCCGTAGGACCAGGACCGGATCTTGTCCGGCGACGCGAGACTGATGGTGATCGCGTCGAATTCTTCTTCCTGGGTTACCTGCTTAAACAGATCGAGCAGTGCTTTCATTGTTCACTCCAACCGGGGTGTGAATCCAAAAATTCCGTGTATCGGGCCAATTTGCTGCGTGGGGCGGTTCAGTACCGTTCCAGGTCGATGTCGATCGCCAGGGAGCGGATTTCCTTCACCAGCACGTTGAAGGATTCCGGCATGCCGGCATCGATCTTGTGCTCGCCCTTGACGATGTTTTCGTAAACCTTGGTACGACCATTCACATCGTCCGACTTCACGGTCAGCATTTCCTGCAGCACGTAGGAGGCGCCGTAGGCTTCCAGGGCCCACACTTCCATTTCACCGAAGCGCTGGCCACCGAACTGGGCCTTACCGCCCAGGGGCTGCTGGGTCACCAGGCTGTACGGGCCGGTGGAACGGGCGTGCATCTTGTCGTCCACCAGGTGGTGCAGCTTCAGGTAATGCATGTAGCCCACCGTCACCTGACGCTCGAAGGCGTCGCCGGTACGGCCGTCGTGCAGGGTGATCTGGCCGGATTCGGGCATGCCCGCGAGACGCAGCATGGCCTTGATTTCGGCTTCGTCGGCACCGTCGAACACCGGGGTGGCGAAAGGCACGCCGGTGGTCAGGTTGCCGGCCAGTTCCATGATTTCCTGGTCGTTCAGCTCGTTCAGGTTTTCCTTCTTGCCTTCGGAGTTGTAGATCTCTTCCAGGAACTTGCGCACTTCGGCAGCCTTGGCGCCGGCCTGCAGCATGTCGCCGATCTTGTAGCCCAGGCCCTTGGCGGCCCAGCCCAGGTGCACTTCCAGAATCTGGCCCACGTTCATCCGGGACGGCACACCCAGGGGGTTCAGCACGATATCCACGGGACGGCCGTCGGCCATGTAGGGCATGTCTTCCACGGGCACGATGCGGGAAACCACACCCTTGTTACCGTGGCGGCCGGCCATCTTGTCGCCGGGCTGCAGGCGGCGCTTCACGGCCACGTAGACCTTGACCATCTTCTGCACGCCCGGGGGCAGTTCGTCGCCCTGGGTCAGCTTCTTGCGCTTCTCTTCGAAGGCAATGTCGAAGTCCTTGCGGGTCTGCTCCAGGGATTCCTTCAGCTGTTCCAGTTGCTGGGCGACCTCCTCGTCGGCCATGCGCACGTCGAACCAGTTGTGGGGATCGATGCCGTCCAGGTAATCCTGGGTCACGACAGTGCCCTTGGCCAGCTTCTTCGGACCGCCGTTGGCCGGCTTGCCGGTGATCAGGCGGCCGACACGAGCGAAGGTATCACGCTCCACAATGCGCATCTGGTCGGCCAGATCCTGCTTGTAGCCGCGCAGATGGTCGTCGATGATGGACTGGGCGCGCTTGTCGCGTTCGATACCTTCGCGGGTGAACACCTGCACGTCGATGACGGTGCCGGCGATACCGGACGGCACGCGCAGGGAGGTGTCCTTAACGTCGGAGGCCTTCTCGCCGAAGATGGCGCGCAGCAGCTTTTCTTCCGGCGTCAGCTGGGTCTCGCCCTTGGGGGTAACCTTACCCACCAGCACGTCGCCGGCTTCCACTTCGGCGCCGATGTAAACCACACCGGATTCGTCCAGACGGGAGAGCTGCACTTCGCCCAGGGAGGCGATGTCGCGGGTGATTTCCTCGGGTCCGAGCTTGGTGTCGCGGGCCACCACGGTCAGTTCTTCGATGTGGATGGAGGTGTAGCGGTCTTCCGCCACCACGCGCTCGGAGATCAGGATCGAGTCTTCGAAGTTGTAGCCGTTCCAGGGCATGAAGGCGATCAGCATGTTCTGACCGAGGGCAAGTTCGCCCTTGTCGGTAGAAGCGCCGTCGGCCACCACGTCACCCTTGGCGATGATGTCGCCCATCTTCACCAGCGGACGCTGGTTGATGTTGGTGTTCTGGTTGGAACGGGTGTACTTGGTCAGGTTGTAGATGTCCACGCCGACTTCGCCCGGCACGGTTTCATCGTCATGCACACGGACCACGACGCGGGAAGCATCCACGTAATCCACCACGCCGCCACGCAGGGCCTGCACGGCAGTGCCGGAGTCCACGGCCACGGTGCGTTCGATGCCGGTACCGACCAGGGGCTTCTCCGGACGCAGGCAGGGCACGGCCTGACGCTGCATGTTGGCGCCCATCAGGGCCCGGTTCGCATCGTCGTGCTCGAGGAAGGGGATCAGGGAAGCAGCGACGGAAACGATCTGGCCCGGGGCCACGTCCATGTACTGGACGCGGGACGGTTCGGCCAGGATGGTTTCACCCTTTTCGCGGCAGGTCACCAGCTCGTCCACCAGGGTACCGTCGGCACCGAGGGCGGCGTTGGCCTGGGCCACCACGTAAGCGCCTTCTTCAATGGCGGAGAGGTATTCGATCTGGTCGGTCACCTTGCCGTCCACCACCTTGCGGTAGGGGGTTTCCAGGAAACCGTAGGAGTTTGTGCGGGCGAACAGGGCCAGGGAGTTGATCAGGCCGATGTTCGGACCTTCCGGGGTTTCGATCGGGCAGACGCGGCCGTAGTGGGTCGGATGCACGTCGCGCACTTCGAAGCCGGCGCGTTCGCGGGTCAGACCGCCAGGGCCCAGAGCGGAAACGCGCCGCTTGTGGGTGATCTCGGACAGGGGGTTGGTCTGGTCCATGAACTGGGACAGCTGGCTGGAGCCGAAGAATTCCTTGATGGCGGCGCTGATCGGCTTGGCGTTAATCAGGTCGTGGGGCATCAGGTTGTCAGACTCGGCCTGGGACAGGCGCTCCTTGACGGCGCGCTCGACGCGCACCAGACCGGCGCGGAACTGGTTCTCAGCCAGTTCGCCGACGGAACGCACGCGGCGGTTGCCCAGGTGATCGATGTCGTCGATTTCGCCGCGACCGTTGCGCAGTTCCACCAGCAGCTTGATGGATTCGACGATGTCGCGGGGCGACAGGGTCAGCTGCTCGCGCACTTCGACGTTGGCGCCCAGGGCCTTCAGTTGGGCGGCCAGGGTGTGGGCGGCTTCTTCGGTCAGGTTTTCGGCAGCGGCACGGGAACCATACTGCAGCTCGTTCAGGATTTCCTGGACGGTGCCCTGATTGGCGCCGGTGAACTCGGCGATGGCCTTGGCCAGCGCTTCGGTCTTGTGCGGAGCGTTCTTGATGGTGACCTTGTACTCGACCACATCGGGACGGCCGATGCGGCGGTTGAACTTCATGCGGCCCACGCCGGACAGATCGTAGCGATCGTCGGAGTAGAAGAGACCGTTGAAGAGGATCTCCACAGCTTCTTCGGTGGGCGGCTCGCCGGGACGCATCATGCGGTAGATGGCGACGCGGGCGGCCTGCTTGGTGGCAGTATCGTCAGCACGCAGGGTGTTGGAGATGAAGGCGCCACGGTCCAGATCGTTGGTGTACAGGGTCTGGAATTCCGCCACGCCGGCTTCCCGCAGCTTGGCCAGCAGGGACTCGGTGATTTCATCGTTGGCATTGGCGATGACTTCGCCGCTGTCCTTGTCGATGATGTTGTGGCCGATGACGCGGCCGACCAGGAAGTCGTCGGGCACGGCGATGTGCTTGATGCCGGCAGCGTCCAGATCGCGGATGTGCTTGGCGGTGATGCGCTTGTCCTTCGGCACGATGACCTTGCCGGCCTTGTCGCAGAAATCGAAGCGGGCGGTTTCGCCGCGCAGACGCTCGGGCACCAGGGTGAAGTCGGCGCCGTTCTTCAGCAGCTTGAAGTCGTCGAATTCGAAGAAGCCGGCCAGGATCTGCTCGTTGGTCAGGCCGATGGCCTTGAGCAGGGTGGTGACGGGCATCTTGCGGCGACGGTCAACGCGGAAGAAGAGGATGTCCTTCGGGTCGAATTCGAAGTCCAGCCAGGAACCGCGGTAGGGAATCACGCGGGCGGAGAACAGCAGCTTGCCGGAAGAATGGGTCTTGCCGCGGTCGTGCTCGAAGAACACGCCGGGGGAACGGTGCAGCTGGGAGACGATGACCCGCTCGGTACCGTTGATGACGAAAGAACCGGTGGTGGTCATGAGCGGAATCTCGCCCATGTACACTTCCTGCTCCTTCACTTCCTTCACGGTATCCGGAGCTTCCCGGTCCATGATCACCAGACGCACCTTGGCGCGCAGGGCGGAGGCGAAGGTCAGGCCCCGTTGCTGACATTCCTTGACGTCGAAGGCGGGCTCGGCCAGCTGGTAGCTGACGAACTCCAGCCGGGCATTGCCGGAATGGGAAACGATGGGGAAGATGGAGCCGAAAGCGGCCTGAAGCCCTTGATTGCGACGCTTGGCGGTGGGCAGTTCCGCCTGCAGGAAGGCCGTATAGGATTCCAGCTGGGTGGCCAGCAAGAACGGCACGTCGAGCACGCTTGCACGCTTGGCAAAACTCTTGCGGATGCGTTTTTTCTCGGTGTAGGAGTAGGTCATGGTCGCTCCGAGCTCAGAAAGCAAAATTCCTCAAAAGAGGTTGGATCCGCCGATGTTCCCGGCGGCTGCAACGGATAAACGCAAGCTTCATCTTTTCTGCCTGTCCGGCGCCGGCGCCGGGAGATGATGCTTGCGTTTATACGTTGCGCAGTACTGGGTGATGCTGTTGGAACCGTTGAAACGCCTGGGCGTTTCAGAAAAGCACAAATGGGCTGGCGGCAAAAATGCCGCCAGCCCATGGCAAGCGAGTCGAATTTACTTGACTTCGACCTTGGCGCCAGCTTCTTCCAGCTGCTTCTTCAGGGCTTCAGCGTCAGCCTTGGAGATGCCTTCCTTCACAGCCTTGGGAGCGCCGTCGACGACGTCCTTGGCTTCCTTCAGGCCCAGGCCGGTAGCAGCGCGGACGACCTTGATGACTTCAACCTTCTTGTCGCCGGCAGCAGCCAGGACCACGGTGAACTCGGTCTGCTCTTCAGCAGCAGCGCCACCGGCGGCAGCGCCGGGAGCGGCCACGGCCATAGCGGCAGCGGAAACGCCAAACTTCTCTTCGAAAGCCTTAACCAGGTCGTTCAGGTCCATAACGGTCATGGAACCGACGGCTTCCAGGATGTCTTCTTTGGTAATAGCCATTTAGATAACTCCTAATTCAAATCGGATATGCAAGTGTTCGACAGGCCGATCAGGCAGCAGCGCCTTCGGCTTCGCGCTTCTTGGCGAGAGCGCCCATAGCCACGGCAAAGCCGGACACGGGAGCCTTCATCACGCCCAGCAGCTTGGCCAGCAGCTCGTCGCGGCTCGGGATGGAAGCCAGGGCTTGCACGCCAGCCTTGTCCATCACCTTACCGGCATAAGAGCCAGCCTTCAGCACCAGCTTGTCGTTGGTCTTGGCAAAGTCGTTGAGGACCTTGGCAGCGGCAACAGGGTCAGCGGAAACGCTGTAAATCAGCGGACCGACCATGTGCTCAGCCAGGCCGGCGAAGGCGGTGTCAGCCACCGCACGACGCACCAGGGTGTTCTTCAGCACACGCAGGTAAACACCAGATTCGCGGGCCTTTTTCCGCAGCACGGTGAGATCGCCCACCTCGATACCGCGGTACTCAGCCACGACGATGGTCTGGGCGTTGGCTACCTGTGCCGACACCTCTGCCACGACGGCTTTCTTGTCATTAAGATTGAGACCCATAGGTCTTTCCTCCTTTCAAGTCTAAACACGGCGGCTCGGAAGCCGAATCCGCCGCACCCACGGCGACCTGAATCAGGGAATCATGCCGGAAACCGGCCAAAATCCTGTTTCGGGAACACCGTCTGCGCAGGCCCCTCGCGGAACTTAAGCTACCGGAAAGAGAACTTCCCGGCGGCACCTGCGGTCTTTGACGATCCGCGGCCCCACCCCGGAGGGAGAGGCCACGGCCCAAAGTTCTTCTTGCTGCGAAATACCTTAGGCGACCAGGGTAGCCTGGTCCACGCGCACGCCGGGGCCCATGGTGCTGGACACGGCGACCTTGCGCAGGTACTGGCCCTTGGAGGAAGCGGGCTTGGCCTTGTTCAGGGCATCGATCAGGGCCTTCAGGTTCTCTTCCAGCTTTTCAACCGGGAAGGACGCACGGCCGATGGTGGCGTGGATGATGCCGCCCTTGTCGGTACGGTACTGAACCTGACCGGCCTTGGCGTTCTTCACGGCGGTAGCCACATCCATGGTCACGGTGCCGACCTTGGGGTTCGGCATCAGGCCGCGGGGACCCAGGATCTGGCCCAGGGCGCCGACGACACGCATGGCGTCGGGAGTGGCGATGACCACGTCGAAATTCAGGTTGCCGCCCTTGACCTGTTCGGCCAGGTCGTCGAAACCAACCACGTCGGCGCCGGCAGCCTTGGCAGCCTCGGCCTTGTCGCCCTGGGCGAACACGGCGACGCGAACGCTCTTGCCGGTACCAGCGGGCAGCACCACGGAGCCACGAACCAGCTGGTCGGACTTGCGAGCGTCGATACCCAGGTTCACGGCCACGTCGATGGATTCATCGAACTTGGCGGTGGCGGTTTCCTTGGCCAGGGTCAGGGCTTGGGCAACGGCATAAGCCTTGTTGCGGTCGATCTTGCCCTGCAGGGCCTTTTGCTTCTTGGTCAGCTTTGCCATGTTACAGACCCTCCACCGTGATGCCCATGGACCGGGCGGAGCCGGCGATGGTGCGAACAGCTGCTTCCAGGTCGGCAGCGGTCAGATCAGGAGACTTGGCCTTGGCAATGTCCTCGCACTGGGCGCGGGTGATCTTGCCAACCTTGTCGGTATGGGGCTTAGCGGAGCCCTTTTGAATGCCGGCGGCCTTCTTGATCAGAATGGTGGCCGGAGGAGTCTTCATCACGAAGGTGAAGGACTTATCCGCGAAAGCGGTGATCACCACGGGGATGGGCAGACCGGGTTCCACACCTTGGGTCTGGGCGTTGAAGGCCTTGCAGAACTCCATGATGTTGAGGCCGCGTTGGCCCAGGGCGGGGCCGATGGGGGGCGACGGATTCGCCTTGCCGGCCGGCACTTGCAGCTTGATAAAGCCGATGATTTTCTTTGCCATGATGGCTCCTAACTGGATGAGTATTAGCGCGGGTTGGGCAGCTGACGCCGCCTACTGACGCTCCTCTTGCTCGGAATTGGCGGGTTCCGGCCCCCGTCCTGCTGAATTCTTGGCGAAGCGAAACGACTCAGGACTTCTCGACCTGGCCGAACTCCAGCTCCACCGGCGTGGCGCGACCGAAGATGGTCACGGAGACACGCAGCTTGCTCTTCTCGTAATTGACGTCCTCGACGGAGCCATGGAAGTCGGTGAACGGACCTTCCTTGACCCGCACCACTTCGCCGATCTCGAACAGCGTCTTGGGACGGGGCTTCTCCACCCCTTCCTGCATCTGCTGCATGATCTTGTCCACTTCCTTCTCGGAAATGGGGGTGGGCTTGGTGGCGGTGCCGCCGACGAAACCGGTGACCTTGGAAGTGTTCTTCACCAGGTGCCAGGTGTCGTCGTTCATTTCCATTTCCACCAGCACGTAGCCGGGGAAGAACTTGCGTTCGGAAATGCTCTTTTGGCCGCCCTTCATTTCCACGACTTCTTCGACGGGAACGAGGATGCGACCAAACATGTCTTCCATGCCAGCGCGCTGGATGCGATCCACCAGGGCACGCTGCACGCTCTTCTCAAAACCGGAATAGGCGTGAACTACATACCAGCGTTTGCTCATGATTTTTTCCAACCCAGGACCACATCATAGAGGAGCCATTCCAGACTCTTGTCCGTCAGCCAGAGAAAGATGGCCATGACGACCATGAAGACGAATACCACGCCGGTCGTCTGCAACGTTTCCTTGCGGCTCGGCCAGACAACCTTTTTGGATTCGGCAACAGCCTCCCGGCCGAAAATGAAAAAGCGCATTCCGGGCTCGGTTTTCCAGGCCACGGCAGCAGCCGCAACCAGACCAACCAGAACCACCAGAACGCGCAGGATCATTGCCTGCTCGGAGAGGACATAAAAGCCGGCCACGCCAGCGGCAAGCAACAGAAGCGCCAGCGCAAACTTGATCTTGTCGGCCATGTATCTCGCGTCTTATTGGATGGCAGGGGCGGAGGGTCTCGAACCCCCAACCTTCGGTTTTGGAGACCGACGCTCTGCCAATTGAGCTACGCCCCTGCAGCAGAGACTACAAAAGCGCCCCGAGGGTCGGGACGCTTTTACTTAAACCGAGTAAAAATTACTCGATGATCTTGGCAACCACACCGGCGCCGACGGTACGGCCGCCTTCGCGGATAGCGAAGCGCAGACCTTCTTCCATGGCGATCGGGGCGATCAGCTTCACGGTCATCTGAATGTTGTCACCAGGCATGACCATTTCCACGCCTTCGGGCAGGGAGATGGCGCCGGTCACGTCAGTGGTCCGGAAGTAGAACTGGGGACGGTAGTTGTTGAAGAACGGGGTGTGACGACCACCTTCGTCCTTGGACAGAACATACACTTCGCCAGTGAAGTGGGTGTGGGGGGTGATGGAACCGGGCTTGGCCAGCACTTGGCCGCGCTCGACTTCTTCACGCTTGGTGCCACGCAGCAGCACGCCCACGTTGTCACCAGCCTGACCCTGGTCCAGCAGCTTGCGGAACATTTCCACGCCGGTGCAGGTGGTCTTGGTGGTGGGCTTGATACCCACGATTTCGATTTCTTCGCCGACCTTGACGATGCCGCGCTCGACACGACCGGTCACCACGGTGCCGCGGCCGGAGATGGAGAACACGTCTTCGATGGGCAGCAGGAAGGGCTTGTCCACAGCCCGCTCGGGGGTGGGGATGTAGCTGTCCAGAGCGTCGGCCAGGGCCAGGATGGCGGGTTCGCCGATGTCGGACTGGTCACCTTCCAGAGCCTTCAGGGCGGAGCCCTTGACGATGGGAATGTCGTCGCCGGGGAAGTCGTACTTGGAGAGCAGCTCGCGCACTTCCATTTCGACCAGTTCCAGCAGTTCGGCGTCGTCCACCATGTCGCACTTGTTCAGGAACACGATGATGTAGGGCACGCCCACCTGACGGGCCAGCAGGATGTGCTCGCGGGTCTGGGGCATGGGGCCGTCAGCGGCGGAACAGACCAGAATGGCGCCGTCCATCTGGGCAGCACCGGTAATCATGTTCTTCACGTAGTCGGCGTGACCCGGGCAATCCACGTGAGCGTAGTGACGGGTGGCGGTTTCGTATTCGACGTGGGCGGTGTTGATGGTGATACCGCGGGCCTTTTCTTCAGGCGCAGCGTCGATCTGGTCGTAAGCCTTGGCTTCGCCACCGAACTTCTTGGACAGAATGGTGGTGATAGCAGCAGTCAGCGTGGTCTTACCGTGGTCAACGTGACCGATGGTGCCCACATTAACGTGCGGCTTCGTACGTTCAAACTTTTCCTTGGCCATTGCGGTACCTCGAATTTAGAAAATGTAAAAAAAACTTCGGGGCAATCAGTGGTGCCCATGGGCAGGATTGAACTGCCGACCTCTCCCTTACCAAGGGAGTGCTCTGCCACTGAGCTACATGGGCATCCGCTTTCAACCAACCGTGCGGAGTGGAGCGGGTGAAGGGAATCGAACCCTCGTCTTAAGCTTGGAAGGCTTCAGCTCTACCATTGAGCTACACCCGCGTTCGATTTTTCACCCACGACGCCCAAACTTCAGAACCGGACATCGCTAACCGCAACAAAAACTTGGTGGAGGAGGAAGGATTCGAACCTTCGAAGGCAGAGCCGTCAGATTTACAGTCTGATCCCTTTGACCGCTCGGGAACTCCTCCAAAACGAAGCCGCGAATTATGGCTATGCCGGTTGCCCGTGTCAAGCCCTGCATCGCGAAGCGAGGGCGCATTATAGCAAAAGATTCCCATACGTCCAGCCCGATTTGTACGAATTCGCTTCCCGCCCCTCTGGGCCTAGAATGCCGCCTTTGCTCAAGCCCCCACATTACCTATGACCACAGCCTCCGTGCCCCTGCCCGCCGCCCTCGTTGAAGCCCTGCGCCAGCAGTTCGGCACCCGTTACTCCCAGGGCGAATCCGTGCGCCTGCAGCATGGCCGCGATGAATCCAAGCACGAGCCCATGCTGCCCGACGGCGTGGTGTTCGCCGAAAGCACCGAGGAAGTGGCAGCCGTCGTCCGCCTCTGCCGCGAATATCGCGTACCCGTCATTCCCTACGGGGTCGGCAGTTCCGTCGAAGGCCACGTGCTGGCGGTGCACGGCGGCATCAGCATCGACCTGTCCGGCATGAACCGGGTGCTGTCCATCCATGCCGAGGACCTGGACGTCACCGTCCAAGCCGGCGTCACCCGCAAGCAGCTGAACGACGAACTCAAGGGCACCGGCCTGTTCTTCCCCATCGACCCGGGCGCCGACGCCACCCTGGGCGGCATGGCCGCCACCCGGGCCTCCGGCACCAATGCCGTGCGCTACGGCACCATGCGGGAAAACGTGCTGAGTCTGACCGTGGTCACCCCCGAGGGCAAAATCGTCCGCACCGGCAGCCGGGCCCGCAAGTCCTCCGCCGGCTACGACCTGACCCGCCTTTTCGTCGGCTCCGAGGGCACCCTGGGCATCATCACCGAGCTGACGGTGAAGCTGTACCCCATTCCGGAAGCTATGTCCGCCGCCGTTTGCGCCTTTCCCTCGGTGGATGCCGCCGTGGACACGGTGATCCAGACCATCCAGCTGGGCGTGCCGGTGGCCCGGGTGGAACTGCTGGACGCCCTCACCCTGCAGGCCATCAACCGCTATTCCAAGACCACCCTGCCGGAAGCACCGACCCTGTTCTTCGAATTCCACGGCAGCGACAGCAGCGTCCAGGAGCAGGCCGAACTGACCCAGGAGATCGCCCAGGGCAACGGCGGCCAGGACTTCCAGTGGGCCACCCGTCAGGAGGACCGCAGCCGCCTGTGGCAGGCCCGCCACGACGCCTATTTCGCCTGCCTGCAGCTCAAGCCCGGTGCCCGCTGCTTCCCCACCGACGTCTGCGTCCCCATCTCCCGTCTGGCCGAATGCATCCACGCCACCAATGAGGACATCGCCCAGGTTTCCCTGCCCATCGCCCTCTTCGGCCACGTGGGCGACGGTAACTTCCATCTGGTGGTGCTGGTGGATACGGACAACCCCAAGGAAATGGCCGAGGGCGAATGGATCAGCCAGCGCGTAGTGGAACGGGCCATCGCCATGGAAGGCACCTGCACCGGCGAACACGGCATCGGCCTGGGCAAGCAGCACTACCTGCTGCAGGAGCACGGGGAAGACGGTGTGGCCCTGATGCGCACCCTGAAGACTGCCCTGGACCCCCTCAACCTGATGAACCCGGGCAAGATTCTGCCGCCCCAGGCCTGAGGCTCCACCTCCCCCACCAAGGGCGCTGCGGCGCCCTTTTTCATTGCCTCTGCCGTTGCGCGCCGCGCCTGCTGCAACGCAACGTTACGCGCCCTCCGCGGTCCCATACAATGCCTGCGTCGCCCACCCGCGACGCATGACAAGACCGGCACAGCCCACAAGGCAGCGACCGGACAGACCAACCTGCCAACGCGATCCTGCCCGCCCGCAAACGGGATGAAGGCGAGACGCCGGCGACCAATGGAGGAGCAAATCGCATGAGCGATCTCTCTTTGCACGTCCCCAAGGAGCTGGCGTCCGCCAGCCTGGACGACAAGTACACCACCCTTTCCGGCCGCGCCTTTCTCACCGGCACCCAGGCCCTGATCCGCCTGCCCATGCTGCAGCGGCTGCGGGACCAGGCCCAGGGGCTCAATACTGCCGGCTTCATTTCCGGCTACCGGGGCAGCCCTCTCGGCGGCCTGGACCAGGGCCTGTGGAAAGCCCAGAAATATCTGGCGGGAAACCACATCACCTTCCAGCCCGGGGTCAATGAGGACCTGGCCGCTACCGCCGTCTGGGGCAGCCAGCAGGTCAATCTCTTCCCCGGCGCCAAGTACGACGGGGTGTTTGCCCTGTGGTACGGCAAGGGCCCGGGGGTGGACCGCAGCGGCGACGTCTTCCGCCACGCCAACGCCGCCGGCAGCTCCCGGCACGGCGGAGTGCTGGTGGTGGCCGGCGACGACCACGCCGCCAAGTCCTCCACCCTGCCCCACCAGACCGAGCACGTCTTCAAGGCGGTGATGATGCCGGTGCTGTATCCGGCCAACGTCCAGGAGTACCTGGAATACGGCCTGCATGGCTGGGCCATGAGCCGCTATTCGGGCTGCTGGGTGGCCTTCAAGGCCCTGGCGGACACGGTGGAAACCTCGGCCTCGGTGTGGGTGGACCCCATGGCCCTGGACATCCGCCTGCCGGATGATTTCGAACTGCCGGCCGACGGCCTCAACATCCGCTGGCCCGACCCGCCCCTGGTGCAGGAGGCCCGCCTCACCCACTTCAAGCTCTACGCCGCCCTCGCCTACGCCCGGGCCAACCGGCTCAACCGCATCGTCATCGACTCCCCGGCACCGCGCCTGGGCATCATCACCGCCGGCAAGTCCTATCTGGACGTGATGCAGGCCCTGGACGAGCTGGGCATCGACCAGCAGCTGGCCGCCCAGATCGGCATCCGCCTCTACAAGGTGGGCATGGTCTGGCCTCTGGAATCGGAAGGGGTGCGCCAGTTCGCCGAGGGGCTGGACGAAATCCTGGTGGTGGAAGAGAAGCGCCAGATGCTGGAATACCAGTTGAAGGAAGAGCTCTACAACTGGCGCGAGGACGTGCGGCCCCGGGTGGTGGGCAAGTTCGACGAGAAGGGCGAATGGGCCCTGCTGCCCGACGGCAAGGGCCATCTGGCCCACGGCGACTGGCTGCTGCCGGCAGCCGGCGAACTGTCCGTGGCCCAGATCGCCCGGGCCATCGCCAGCCGCATCGAGCGCCACTTCACCAGCCCGGCCATCAAGGCCCGCCTGGACCTCATCGAGGCCAAGCAGAAGGCCCTGCAGACGCCCCTGATCCTCACCCAGCGCACGCCCCACTTCTGCTCCGGCTGCCCCCACAACACCTCCACCCGGGTGCCGGAAGGCTCCCGGGCCGTGGCCGGCATCGGCTGCCACTACATGGTGACCTGGATGGACCGCAGCACCTCCACCTTCACCCACATGGGCGGCGAGGGCGTCACCTGGGTCGGCCAGGCGCCCTTCACCGAAGAAAAGCACATCTTCGCCAACCTGGGGGACGGCACCTACTTCCACTCCGGCCTGCTGGCCATCCGCCAGTCGGTGGCGGCCAAAACCAACATCACCTACAAGATCCTCTACAACGATGCCGTGGCCATGACCGGCGGCCAGCCGGTGGACGGCATCCTCTCCGTGCCCCGCATCACCCGCCAGCTGGAGGCCGAAGGGGTGGGCCGGATGGTGATCGTCACCGACGAGCCGGAGAAATACGCCGAGGTGACGGACCTGGCGCCCAACGTGCCGGTGCGCCACCGGGACGAGCTGGACGCGGTGCAACGGGAACTGCGGGAGATCCCCGGCACCACCATCCTCATCTACGACCAGACCTGCGCCACGGAAAAGCGCCGGCGCCGCAAGCGGGGCAAGCTGGCCGACGTGGACCGCCGCGTCTTCATCAACGAGGCGGTGTGCGAGGGCTGCGGCGACTGCTCGGTGCAGTCCAACTGCCTCTCGGTCATCCCGGTGGAAACCGAATTCGGGCGCAAGCGGGCCATCGACCAGTCCAACTGCAACAAGGATTTCTCCTGCCTCAAGGGCTTCTGCCCCTCCTTCGTCACCCTGAAAGGGGCGAAGCTGAAAAAGGGCCAGGCCCTGGCCATGGACGAACAGGACTGGCCGCCCCTGCCCGAGCCCGTGCTGCCGCCCACGGCGCGGCCCTACAACCTGCTGGTGACGGGGGTCGGCGGCACCGGCGTGGTGACCCTGGGCGCCCTTATCGGCATGGCCGCCCACCTGGACGGCAAGGGCGTCTCGGTGCTGGACATGACCGGTCTGGCCCAGAAATACGGCGCCGTGTTCACCCACCTGCGCTTCGCCGACCGGCCGGAGGACATCCACGCCGCCCGCATCGCCACCGGCGAGGCGGACGCCATCCTGGGCGGCGACGTGGTGGTGACGGCAGGCAACGAAGCCCTGTCCAAGATGCTGGAAGGGCGCACCCGGGCCGTGGTGAACTGCACGGAAACCCCCACCGCCGAATTCACCCGCAACCCGGACTGGCAGTTCCCCCTGGCCCGCATGCAGCAGACGGTGACCGCCACCGTGGGCGCCGACCACGCCTGGTTCCTCGACGCCCAGGCCCTGGCCACGGCCCTCATGGGCGACGCCCTGTATACCAACATGTTCCTCCTCGGCTACGCCTGGCAGAAAGGCCTGGTGCCGGTAAGCCTGCCGGCCCTGGGCCGGGCCATCGAGCTCAACGGCACCGCCGTGGCGGCCAATCTCCAGGCCCTCGACTGGGGCCGCCGCGCCGCCGTGGACGAGGCCCGGGTACGCCAGCTGGCAACGCCTGCCGCCGACACGCCGCCGCCCCGGCCTGACGCCGCCCTGGAGGAAGTGCTGGCCCTGCGGGAACAGGAACTGACGGACTACCAGGACGCCGCCCTGGCCCGCCGCTACCGCCAGCGCATCGAAGCCCTGCGCCAGGCCGAGGAGCCCCTGGACCCGGCCCTGCCGGTGACCCTGGCCGCCGCCCGCAACTACTTCAAGGTTCTGGCCATCAAGGACGAGTACGAAGTGGCGCGCCTGCATACCCGGCCCGAGTTCTTCGCCCGCCTGCGCCAGACCTTCGCCGGCGAACCGGGCAAGGACTACGCGGTGCATGTGCACCTGGCCCCGCCCCTGTGGGCCAGGCCGGACCCGCGTAGCGGCCAGATCCGCAAGCGGCAGTACGGTCCCTGGATGCTCGGCGCCCTGAAGCTGCTGGCCCGCCTCAAGTTCCTGCGCGGCACGGCCCTGGACGTTTTCGGCCATACCGCCGAGAGGCGCATGGAACGGGCGTTGCAGGCCGGCTACGAGGCAGACCTGGAGCGCATTCTGGAGGCCCTGGCCGCCGGCAGCGCCCACCCGGCCCTGCTGGAACTGGCGCGGCTGCCGGAAAGCGTGCGCGGCTACGGCCACGTCAAGGCTGCCAGCGCCGAGAAAGCCCGGCAGCAGCATCAGGAGCTGCTGCGGCAACTGGAAGGGGGCGGAGCGGCCCCGGCGGTCTGAGGTCTGAGGTCTGAGGTCTGAGGTCTGAGGTCTGAGGTCTGAGGTCCGAGGCCGGCGAGCCCGTCCGGGCCGGAACGGCGGGTCGGTTACAATGACCGACCCGCTTTTTTTTCAGGCTCCGCCGTGCCCGCTTCTTCCCGCCAACTCGCCCTCCAGTTCGCCGCCGTTCTCCTGGTGCTGTCCCTGGCCTGGCCCTATTACGGCATGAAGGCCGAGCTGCTGCCCTGGGACCAGGTGGCCCTGGCCATCGGCGCCACCGCTCTGGTCTTCGCCACCCTCAGCCGCCAGGCCTGGTGGTGGCGCCTGATCCACGCCTGCTTCGCCCCCCTGGCCTGGGCCGTGGCCCAGCTCGACATTGCCCCGGGCTGGTTCCTGCTGGCCTTCATCCTCATGCTGCTGGTGTACCGGGGCGCCGTCTCCGGCCAGGTGCCGCTCTACCTCTCCAACCGGGAAACGGCGGCCGCCCTGGCCGACCTGGCCCGGGAGCGGGGCAGCCGGCGCATCCTGGACCTGGGGGCCGGCATCGGCAGCCTGCAGGCGCCCCTGGCCCGGGCCCTGCCCGAAGTCCGGGTGGATGGCCTGGAGAACGCCCCCCTCACCTGGCTGCTGGGCCGCCTGCGCCTCTCCGGCCAGGCCAATGCCGCCCTGCGCTACGGCGACATGTGGCGCACCGACCTGGCCGGCCACGACCTGGTGTACACCTTCCTTTCCCCCGAACCCATGGACTGGCTGGGCCAGAAGGCCGCCGCGGAACTGCCGGCCGACGGCCTGCTGGTGAGCAACAGCTTCCCCGTGCCCTGGGCCGAGGCGGATCGCATCATCGAAGTGGGCGACCGCCGCCGCACCCGCCTTTACTGCTACACCCCGGAGAGTCTGCGCACCCAGCTGGCCGCCGCAGTTGCCGCGGAAGACGCATCCGGGGACAATCCGGCCTAGCCTAACGTCATCAACCTTCCTACCGACAGCAGCCGCCATCTTGAAAAACTGGGGCATCCAGACCCGCATCCTCCTGCTCGCCCTGGCCCCCGCCGTGGCGGTGGCCGGCGCCCTCAGCGTCTACTTCGTCCTCGCCCTGCTCTCCGACCTGGACCGGGACCTGCGGGACCGGGGCCTGGGCCTGGCCCGGCAGCTGGCGGCCATCGCCGAGTACAGCACCTACTCCGGCGACCGCCAGACCCTGGGCAGCGTGGCCCTGGCCGCCCTGGAGGAAGCCCACGTGAACAGCGTCGAGGTCTACGACCAGGAGGGCGAGGCCCTGGCGGCCAGCGGCGCCCTGCCGGCGCCCCTCTCGCCCCTGCCGAGCCCGACCCAGAGCGACGTCATCCATGAGGATGAAGACCATCTGCGCATCGCCGCCCCGGTGCTGCGCCACCGCTTCGATATCCAGGACCCCTTCCTCGCCGAGTCCCCGGTAGCCGGCCGCCCCGAGCCGCCGCCCCTGCTCGGCTGGGTGGTGGTGGAAATGTCCCGCCAGTCCCTGGAGACCCGCCGCCAGGAAACCATCGCCTTCACCCTGACCCTGGTGCTGCTGACCGTGGCCGCCACCAGTCTGCTGGCCATGATCCTGACGCGCCAGGTGAGCCGCCCCATCGTGCGCCTGGAAAAGGCGGTGGAGCGCATCCGCGCCGGCCAGCTCAACCTGCAGCTGCCCGCCGACAGCGGCGGCGACCTGCAGCGCCTGGAGGAAGGCTTCAACACCATGGCCCAGGCCCTGCAGGAAGCCCGGGACAATCTGGAAGGCAAGATCGCCGACGCCACCCGGGAACTGGAACGCAAGCGGGCCGAGGCGGAGCGCTCCAGCCTGGCCAAGTCCCGCTTCCTGGCCGCCGCCAGCCACGACCTGCGGCAACCCCTGCACGCCCTCAACCTGTTCGCCTCCGACCTGAAGAACCACGCCCGGGGCCCGGACCAGGAAAAGCTGGCCGGCCAGATCGGCACCTCCATCCGCAGCATGTCGGAACTGCTGGACGCCCTGCTCAACATCTCCCGCCTGGATGTGGCCGGGGTCAATCCCCAGCCCCTGGCCACGCCCCTGCAGGCCATCTTCGACAAGCTGCAGCAGACCTATGCCCGGGAAGCGGAGAACCGGGGGCTGCGCCTGCGCTTCCGCCCCACCCGGGCCTGGGCCCATACGGACCCGGCCCTGGTGGAACGGCTGCTGGGCAACCTCATCACCAATGCCCTGCGCTACACCGAGCGGGGCAGCATTCTGGTCGCCGCCCGCCGCCGGGGCCAGGCCTGGCGGGTCGAGGTGAGGGACAGCGGCGACGGCATCGCCCCCGAGTTCCAGCGGGCCGTGTTCGAGGAATTCGTCCAGGTCGGCAATGCGGAACGGGGCCAGGGCAAGGGCCTGGGCCTGGGCCTGGCCATCGTGGACCGGCTGGCCAAGGCCATGGAGGCCCCCCTGGACCTGCGCTCCGCCCTGGGCCAGGGCTCGGTGTTCGCAGTCCAGCTGCCGGCCTGCGCGGCCGTGGCGGAAACGCCCGCCGCAGAACTGGAACAACGCCCGCCCCTGGCCGCCCTGCTGGCCTACGGCCCGGGCTTCATGGCCGATAGCGCCGAACAGCTGGAGGCCTGGCTGCGGGACTGGGGCCTGCGCTGCCGTCGGGTGGAATCGGTCGCCGCGGCCCAGGCCCTGCTGGCCGAGATGGCCGCCGGCAGCGAAGGCCCCTTCCTCTGGCTGGCACCGGGCAACGGCACAACCTTGCGCGAAGTGCTGGCCCTGGCGCCGGAGCGCCCGGCCGTGATCATCGGCGGGGGAGAGCAGGAGGGAATGGCGGATGGGGGCTGGTTCAGCCTGCCCCATCCGGCGCGACCGGCCAAGCTGCGTGCCTTGCTGCAGCGCCTGGCCGGCGAACTGGAAAAGACGGAAAACGCCTAGGTCAGACCTTGATGCCCAGGCGGCTGACGGCCACCAGGGCCTGGGTCCGGCTGGAAACGCCGAGGGCCTTGAAAATGGCGGTGATGTGGATTTTCACCGTGCCTTCGGAGAGGCCCAGCAGATTGGCGATGTCCCGGTTGGACTTGCCCTTGGTCATCAGCCCCAGCACCTCGGCCTGACGCTCGGTCAGACCGAATTCGGAAGCGGGCGCTTCCTGCACCGCCGGCGTGGGCGCCAGTTCGGCCCCCAGGTTCACCGGCATGGTCTGCTCCGGCTTGTGGATGCTGCCGCCCAACACCTGCCGCACCGCCGCCACCAGCTTCTCGGTGGAATAGGCCTTGGGAATGAAGCCCAGGGCGCCGTGCTTGAGAGCCCGGTTCACCGTATGGGCATCGTCGTAGGCGGAAACGACCACCACCGGCACGGCGGGGAAGCGGCTGCGGAAGAGGTCCAGGCAGGCCAGGCCATCAAGACCCGGCAGGGCGATGTCCAGCAGCACCAGATCCAGGTCCGCTTCCTTTTCCAGCACGGCGAGGGCGGAATGGCAATCGCCAGCCTCGAAGACGGTCACCTCCGCTTCCAGCTGACGCAGTACGCGAACCAGGCCCTCCCTGACGAGTGCGTGGTCTTCGATGACGAGCAAATTGAGCATAGGGTTATGGGATGACGTTGTTGTTTTGGCGCTAATTTAGCACTCCGGCGGACTCCCGGCTATTCCGGCGCAGAAAATATTCGCTACTATGGCAGGATACGGCGCCAACAAAGGAGACCCACCATGAGCCTCAACAACGGAAGCAACGATCCCCTGGATTTCGTCAAGAACATGTGGGGCAACATGGGCTTCTCCCTCCCCGGCATGGTCACCCCCACCCTGGACACGGACGAGCTGCAAAAGCAGATCACCGACCTGAAGGCGGTGGAAGGCTGGCTGCGCATGAACCTGTCCATGCTGCAGATGACCATCCAAGGCATGGAAATGCAGCACTCCACCCTCACCGCCGTAAAGACCATGGGTGCCATGGCCGCCCAGCAGCGGGAGGAAATGGCCCAGGACACCTCGGGCACGGCCGAAGCCGCCGGTGCCGCCGCCGAAGCCGCGGCCAGCGCTTTTTCCCAGGCTGCCATGTGGCCCTGGAACATGATGAACCAGGTACAGGAACACCTGCAGCAACAGCAGGCCGCCCAGCCGGAAGCCCCGGCCGAACCGCCCAAGGCAAAGGCTGCCGCCAAGACGGCAGCCAAACCGAAAAAGCCCGCCGCCGGCAGCCGCAGCAAGAAAACCCAGTAACTTCGGCAACAGCACCAATAAAGAAAACCCGGGACTGGCCCGGGCTTTTTTATTGGCAGCGAATAGGCGGCACAACGAGGCGCCGCGACGGCAACGCTCAGGCAGCCAGGGCCGTCAGCAGCTTCTGGTGGATACCGCCGAAGCCGCCATTGCTCATCACCAGTACCTGGTCTCCCGGCCTGGCGGCGGCGGCGATGCGGGCCACCAGCCCCTCCAGGTCGTCCAGCACCACGGCCCGCTCGCCCAGGGATGCCAGGGCGGCAGCCGCATCCCAGCCCAGATCCCGGGAATAGCAGAAGACCAGATCCGCATCCACCAGGCTGCCGGCCAGCCGGTCCTTCATCACGCCCAATTTCATGGTGTTGGAGCGGGGCTCCAGCACCGCCAGGATGCGGCCGGAGCCTTTGCCCAGCTTGTGCCGCAGGCCGGCCACGGTGGTGGCGATGGCGGTCGGATGGTGGGCGAAGTCGTCCAGCACCGTGATGTCGCGCACCGTGCCCCGCTCTTCCATGCGCCGCTTCACATTCTGGAAGGTGGACAGGGCCTGCAGGCCGTCCTCGGGCCGCACCCCCACGTGACGGGCAGCCAGGATGGCGGCCACGGCGTTCTGCCGGTTATGCTCGCCGGTCAGGCCCCAGGTGGTGCGGGCCACTTCCCGGCCATCCTGCAGCAGGACCAGGGAACCGTCACCGTCGTCGCCGATGGCGGACCAGCTGTCGCCGCCGAACCACTCCACCCCAGACCAGCAGCCCCGGGCCAGCACCCGCTGCAAGCTTTCCTCCCGGGCATTGGCCACCACCAGGCCGGAACGGGGCATGGTGCGCACCAAATGGTGAAATTGTGTCTCGATCGCCGCCAGATCAGCAAAAATGTCGGCATGATCGAACTCAAGGTTGTTCAGCACGGCCGTCCGCGGCCGGTAGTGGATGAACTTGGAGCGCTTGTCGCAGAAGGCCGTGTCGTATTCATCCGCCTCGATGACGAAGAAAGGCAGGTCGGTGAGGCGGGCCGACAGGCCGAAATTCTGGGGCACGCCGCCGATGAGAAAGCCCGGGTTGAGGCCGGCGCACTCGAGAATCCAGGCCAGCATGGAACTGGTGGTGGTCTTGCCGTGGGTGCCGGCCACGCCCAGGACCCACTTGCCTTGCAGCACATGCTCGGCCAGCCACTGGGGGCCGGACACATAGGGCAGTCCCTGGTCGAGAATGGCCTCGAGCAGCGGATTGCCACGGGAAATGGCGTTACCGACGACAAAAACGTCGGGATCGACGGCGATCTGGCCGGCATCGTAGCCCTCGGTCAGTTCGATGCCCTGAGCCTCCAGCTGGGTGCTCATGGGCGGATAGACATTGGCATCGCAGCCGGTGACGCGATGGCCGGCAGCCCGGGCCAGCAGGGCGATGCCGCCCATGAAGGTGCCGCAGATGCCGAGAATGTGAATATGCATGCAATATTTCGCCGGTTAGAATGAGGCCTGATTCTAACAGCCGGGGTCTGCCATGAAGCCATCCTCTCGCCGTGCCGATGCCCAGGCCTCCCGCAACGCCCACCTGCGCCAGCTCATCGCCAGCACCGCCGCCCGCCTCATGGCGGAGGACGGCATCGCCGACTACCCATTGGCCAAGCGCAAGGCAGCCCGGCAGCTGGGCAGCCCGGATACGGACGCCCTGCCCACCAATGCCGAGGTAGAAAGCGAGCTGCGGGCCTACCAGGCCCTCTACCAGGAGCGGGAACAGAAGGAACGGATCGACGAACTGCGGGGAAAAGCGGCGGAAATGATGGAGATCATGACGCCATTCCACCCCTATCTCACCGGCTCCATCCTGGACGGCAGCGCCGGCCGCTACGCCGAGGTGGACATTTTGCTCTACCCGGACAGCGCCAAGGAGGTGGAGATATTCCTCCTCAACCGGCAAATCCCCTTTGAACACACCACGCCCCGCCACGACCGGGTGGATGCGGTGCTGCAACTGGATATGGAAGGGGACACCATCAATCTGGTGATCTACCCGCCCCAGGACGAGCGCACCGCCTACCGCAGCCGGGACGGCCGCCTGCGGGAGCGGGCCCGCCTGGAAGCCGTGCGCGCCCTGCTACCGGCAAATCCATGAAACCGACACGCCCCTTGTTAATGCGCCTGGCCCTGGCCATCGGCCTGGCCGCCACAGCCTTCGCCGCCGGCCTCTATTTCGGCCGGGGCGAGCACCCGGCCTTTACCCCCGAACCGCCGGCGGAGGCCGTACGGCAGCTCCTGCAACTGCAGCTGCCGACGGCTGACGGCAAACCCCAGGCCCTGGCCCAGTGGTCCGGGCAGGTGCGGGTCATCAATTACTGGGCCACCTGGTACCCGCCCTGCCGGGAGGAAATGCCCGAGTTTTCCCGCCTGCAGCAGGAGCTGGGGAGCAAGGGGGTGCAATTTATCGGCATTGCCCTGGATTCTGCCGACAGCGTGCAGGAATTCGCCGCCAAGCAGCCAACCGCCTACCCCCTGCTGATCGCCACCCCGGAAGCCGTGGGCAACCTGAAAAATCTGGGCAACAGCCGGGGCGGCCTGCCCTTCACCCTGGTGCTGGACCGCCAGGGCCAGGCCCGCCACGTACGCCTGGGCGGACTCAACGGCGCCGAACTGGCAGCCATCCTGCAACCCCTGCTATGACTTTCGAAAGAGGCAAACTGGACAAACTGTCGCGAATTGCGGCAAACTTGCTGCCATGAAGAAGCAAACTTCATCTTCCGCCAAGGGCAAGACCCAGGCAGAACAAACCATTCCGCCGCGCCTGCTGGTCCTGCACGGCCCCAACCTGAACCTGCTCGGCACCCGGGAGCCCCAGATTTACGGGAGCACCACCCTGGCCGACATCAACCGGGCTCTGGCCGTGCGCGCCGAATCTGCCGGCGTCGAACTGGAAGCTTTCCAAAGCAACCATGAAGGCGCCCTGATCGAACGGATCCATGCGGCCCGGGAGCAGGGAGTACGCTTCATCCTCATCAACCCGGCGGCCTACACCCATACCAGCGTTGCGCTGCGGGACGCCCTGGCCGCGGTCGGCATCCCCTTCGTCGAAGTGCATCTCTCCAATGTCTTCGCCCGGGAGCCGTTCCGGCACCACTCCTATTTTTCCGATCTGGCGATCGGGGTCATCAGCGGCCTGGGGTCCGAGGGATATTCCCTGGCCCTGGAGTTCCTGCTGAGCCGACTCAACGCCGACTGAGCTGCCTCGCCAGACCCGGTTTCCGGTTTTTCACATCTAGCTACTTCCACCGCCAACTCAATAGGGCGGATTTTCGAGGGAGAATTCAATGGATCTGCGTAAACTCAAAAAACTCATCGACCTGGTACAGGAATCCGGCATCTCCGAGCTGGAGGTCACCGAAGGCGAAGAGAAAGTCCGCATTGCCAAGCATGTCGCCGCCCCCATGGGCCAGCCCATGACCTACGCCGTGCCCGCCGCCGCCCCGGCTGCCGCACCGGCCCCCAGCAGCGTGAACCTGGACGACACCGACGACCTGCCGGAAGGCCACGTGGTCAAGTCGCCCATGGTCGGCACCTTCTACCGCGCCTCCTCCCCCGGCGCCGAGCCCTTCGTGCAGGTGGGCCAGACCGTCAAGCAGGGCGACACCCTGTGCATCATCGAAGCCATGAAGCTGCTCAACGAGATCGAAGCCGACGCTTCCGGCACCATCAAGGCCATCCTGCTGGACAACGGCGAACCGGTTGAATTCGGCGAACCCCTGTTCGTCATCGGCTAAGGAGTTTTCTCCATGTTCGAGAAAATCCTCATCGCCAACCGGGGCGAGATCGCCCTGCGGGTCCAGCGGGCCTGCCGTGAGCTGGGCATCAAGACCGTGGTGGTGCACTCCGAGGCCGACCGGGAAGCCAAGTATGTGAAGCTGGCGGACGAATCCGTCTGCATCGGCCCGGCCTCCTCCGCCCTCAGCTACCTCAACATCCCGGCCATCATCTCCGCCGCCGAGGTCACCGACGCCCAGGCCATTCACCCGGGCTACGGCTTCCTCTCCGAAAATGCGGACTTCGCCGAGCGGGTCGAATCCTCCGGCTTCGTCTTCATCGGTCCCCGGGCCGAGACCATCCGCCTCATGGGCGACAAGGTTTCCGCCAAGGACGCCATGAAGGCTGCAGGCGTGCCCTGCGTGCCCGGTTCCGATGGCGCCCTGCCGGAAGACCCCAAGGAAATCATCAAGATCGGCCGCGCCGTCGGCTACCCGGTGATCATCAAGGCTGCCGGCGGCGGCGGCGGTCGCGGCATGCGCGTGGTGCATACCGAAGCCGCCCTCATCAACGCCGTGGCCATGACCCGCCAGGAAGCCCAGACCGCTTTCGGCAACCCCATGGTGTACATGGAGAAGTTCCTGGAGAACCCGCGCCACGTGGAAATCCAGGTGCTGGCCGACGAGTTCAAGAACGCCGTCTACCTGGGCGAGCGGGACTGCTCCATGCAGCGCCGCCACCAGAAGGTGATCGAGGAAGCGCCGGCTCCCGGCATCCCCGCCCGCCTCATCGCCCGGGTCGGCGAACGCTGCGCCGAAGCCTGCCGCCGCATCGGCTATCGCGGCGCCGGCACCTTCGAGTTCCTCTACGAGAACGGCGAGTTCTACTTCATCGAGATGAACACCCGGGTTCAGGTGGAGCATCCGGTGACCGAACTGATCACCGGCATCGACATCGTCCAGGAACAGATCCGCATCGCCGCCGGCGAGAAGTTGCGCTTCAAGCAGCGGGATATCCAGTTCCGCGGCCACGCCATCGAATGCCGCGTGAACGCCGAAGATCCCTTCACCTTCGTGCCCTCTCCCGGCACCATCAGCTGGTGGCATCCGCCCGGCGGCCCCGGCGTGCGCGTGGATTCCCATGCCTATTCCGGCTACAAGGTGCCGCCCCACTACGATTCCATGATCGGCAAGATCATCACCTTCGGCGACACCCGGGAACAGGCCATCCGCCGCATGCGCATCGCCCTTTCCGAGACCGTGGTGCAGGGCATCAAGACCAACATCCCGCTGCATCAGGAACTGATGCAGGACGCCCGCTTCGTCGAAGGCGGCACCAGCATCCACTACCTGGAGCACAAGCTGGCCGCCAAGAACGAAGTGAAGTCGGTGGAAGGCTAAGCGCCGATGGCTTGGCTCCAGCTCCGCTGCGACACCGACGCTGCCAGCGCCGAAGCCCTCACCGACGCCCTGATGGAGGCGGGGGCACTCTCCGCCGGCATCGAGGATGCGGATGCGGGCACGCCGGAAGAGACGCCCCAGTTCGGCGAACCGGGCATGGACATCGCGGCGGCCTGGGACCATTCCCGCATCGCCGCCCTGTTCGAGGCCGATGCGGACGCGGGGGCGGTGCTTGCCGCCTGCTGCGCCGGGCTGGGCCTGCCGACGCCCTCCTTCACCCTGGAAACGGTGGAAGAGCAGAACTGGGTGCAGCTGACCCAGTCCCAGTTCGACCCCATCCGCGTCTCCGACAAGCTGTGGATCGTGCCCTCCTGGCACGAGACCCCGGCCCCGGACGCCATCAACCTGATCCTGGATCCGGGCATGGCCTTCGGCACCGGCTCCCACCCCACCACCCGGCTCTGCCTGGAATGGCTGGAGCGCTACGTCACCGCCGATTGCAGCCTGCTCGACTACGGCTGTGGCTCCGGCATCCTGGCCATCGCCGCCGCCCGTCTCGGCGCCAACCCGGTGACCGGGGTGGACATCGATCCCCAGGCGGTGGATGCGGCCAAGGCCAATGCCGAGCGTAACGGTGTCAGCGCCCACTTCGCCGATTCCCGCGAGCCCATCGACGGCCAGTTCGACATCCTCATCGCCAACATCCTGGCCAACCCGCTCAAGGCCCTGGCCCCGGCCCTGGCTGCCCACGTCCGCCCCGGCGGCTGGCTGGCCCTGTCCGGCATCCTGGTGGAACAGGAAGAGGAACTGATGGCCATCTACAGCCCCTGGTTCGCCATGGCCGTGGCCGACCGCCGGGAAGGCTGGGTCTGCCTGGAAGGCCGCCGCATATGATCCTCACCCGCTGCCCCCAACCTGAGTGCCAGACGACCTTCCGGGTCACGCCGGAACAGCTCAAGGCCCGGGGCGGCAAGGTCCGCTGCGGCCAGTGCCAGCACGTCTTCAATGCCCTGGAGCACCTGCTGGACGAAGGCGGCGAGGAAGCCGCCTCCCTGCGCCCCGCCGCGCCGCCGGCCGGACCGGCGGAGACGGGCGAGGTGGAACTCGCCACCGCAGCCACCGCAACGAGTACTGCGCCAGCGGGCGCAGTGGAAGCCGATCTCCAGGCGGCCATGCCGGAGAACGGTGACACTCCTGACTCCCAGCCTGACACACTCGAAGACGACCGCCAGGAGCCGATCCTGGACGCCTCCGCCATCGAGGAGCCGAACGACGCGCCGGTGCTGGCCGACGCCGGCGCCGCGCCGGCCGACCTGGCCCATGACCCGGCAGACCCGATCCTGCCCCGGGAAACCACTGCCATTCCCGGCTACAGCAAGTGGGCCGAGCGCCCCCTGGCCGGTGGCGGCGCCCTCATGGCCGAACCGGCGCGCAAGCCCCGCTGGCCTTTCCTGCTGGCCATTCTGATCCTCTTCTCCGTCCTCCTCGGCCAGATGGCCCACCGCTTCCGCAGCGACCTGGCCATCGCCCTGCCCTCCCTGCAGCCCCTCATGCTCGCCGCCGGCTGGGACATTCCCCTGCCGCGCAAGGCCGAGCTGGTGAGCATCGAAGCCTCCGACCTGCAGGCCGACGCCGCCAAGGGCCAGCTCATCCTGATGGCCACCCTGAAGAACCGGGCGCCCTACGTGCAGGACCTGCCGGCCCTGGAACTGGCCCTCACCGACACCCAGGATGCGGTGGTCTCCCGCCGCGTCCTGCACCCCGCCGACTATCTCACCGGCACCGCCGCCCCCGCCGCCCCCGCCGGCTTCCAGGCCAACAGCGAAATCCCCGTCAAGCTGTGGATCGAGGCCAAGGATCTGGTGCCCTCGGGCTACCGCCTCTACGTCTTCTACCCGTAATCCCCCGGTAACACGGCCACGGTAGGCTCTGTGGCGTTCGGAATGTTCAGCCCTTCCAGGCGGAAGGGCTTTTTTTCATCCCCGCGCCCCGACCCCATGAGCCACGACTCCCAAAATGAAAGCCCGTTCAAGGGCAAGACCGGCCTCACCCGCCTGTGGAACGCCCTGCACTACTCCATCGACGGCCTGCGTGCCGCCTACCGCCATGAGGATGCCTTCCGCCAGGAGGTGTGGCTGGCCGTGCTGCTCATCCCCGTGGCCGTGCTGCTTCCCGGCAGCGGCATCGGCAAGGCCCTGATGATCGGCAGCGTGCTGCTGGTGCTGGTGGTGGAACTGCTCAACTCGGCGGTGGAAGCCACGGTGGACCGCATCTCCCTGGAAAACCACCGCCTCGCCAAGCGAGCCAAGGACATCGGCAGCGCCGCCGTGCTCATTTCCCTGGCCAACGTGGCCGCCGTGTGGAGCCTCGTGCTGCTGGACTAGGCATGGCCACCTGCCGGCAACGTCAGCGAAACTTCATCGAACGGTCACACAAAAGTCACCATTGGTCGCCAGCATGGGCTCCATGCACGAAGACGACCTGCCCCCGCTCTGCGTCCACGACTACGCGCCCAGCCAGCCCCAGCTGCGCATCGCCGTGGTGACGGAAACCTACCCGCCGGAAGTCAATGGCGTGGCCATGACCCTGAGCCGCATGGTGGACGGACTGATCCGCCGCGGCCACCGCATCCAGCTGGTGCGGCCCCGCCAGCACGCCCAGGAGCGCCCGGCCAGCGGCCACGCCCTGGAGGAGGTGCTGGCCGCCGGCGTGCCCATCCCCAGCTATGCCGGCCTCAAGCTGGGCCTGCCGGCCAAGCGCGCCCTCACCCGCCTGTGGTCCCTGCAGCGGCCGGACGTGGTGCATGTGGTGACCGAAGGTCCCCTGGGCAGTTCGGCCATCGCCGCCGCCCGCAAGCTGCGCCTGCCCGTCACCTCCGACTTCCACACCAACTTCCACGCCTACAGCCACCACTACGGCATGGGCTGGCTGAAGCGCCCCATCGCCGCCTACCTGCGCCGCTTCCACAACAAGACCGACGCCACCTTCGTCCCCACCGGGCAGCTGGCCCGGGAACTGGGCGACAACGGCTACGACAACCTGCAGGTGGTGGCCCGGGGCGTGGATACCGCCCTGTTCCACCCGGAGCGCCGCTCCGCCGAACTGCGCCGCTCCTGGAGCGCCACCGACAACAGCCTGGTGGTGCTGTCCGTGGGCCGCATGGCGCCGGAGAAAAACCTCAATCTGGTGCTGGAGGCCTTCGCCGCCATCCAGGCCCTCCAGCCGGAGGCGCGCCTGGTCTTCGTCGGCGACGGCCCGGTGCGGGCGGGGCTGCAGGCCCACCATCCCCAGCACGTCTTCGCCGGCATGCGCAGCGGCAGCGACCTGGCCAGCCACTACGCCTCCGGCGACCTGTTCCTCTTCCCCAGCCTCACAGAGACCTTCGGTAACGTCACCCAGGAGGCCCTGGCCTCCGGCCTGCCGGTGGTGGCCTACGACTACGCGGCGGCCTCGGAACTGATCGTGCCCGGTCGCAACGGCCTGCTGGCCCCGGCCGGCGACGCGACCGCCTTCGTCGCCGCGGCCCGGGAGGCGGCCGAACCCAATACCCTCCGGGTGCTGCGCAACCACGCCCGCATGAGCGTGGTGGGCAACGACTGGGAGCACATCCACGACGCCTTCGCCGCCGCCCTCGGCCAGGCCGTGCGCAGCCACGAGCGCCGCTACCAGGCCGCCACCGCCATCGTCATGGCGCCGGACTAGGGCCGGGCCGCCGGGCGGCGGCCCGGGTATAATCGCGGGCTTAATCCATTTTCCCGACGATTCCCATGCGCGCACTCATCTGCGGTTCCATTGCCTACGACAACATCATGGTCTTTCCGGACCGCTTCAAGAACCACATCCTGCCGGAACAGATCCATATCCTGAACGTGGCCTTCCTGGTGCCCGAACTGCGCCGCGAATTCGGCGGCTGCGCCGGCAACATCGCCTACAGCCTCAAGCTGCTGGGCGGCGAGCCGGTCATCATGGCCACCGTCGGCGAAGATGCCGCCCCCTACCTGAAGCGCCTCGACGACCTGGGCCTGTCCCGGGAGCACGTGCGCCCCGTGGCCAACAGCTACACCGCCCAGGCCTTCATCACCACCGACCTGGACGACAACCAGATCACCGCCTTCCACCCCGGTGCCATGACCTTCTCCCACCTCAACAGCGTGGGCGAAGCCAAGGACATCGGCCTGGGCATCGTCGCCCCGGACGGCCGCGACGGCATGATCGGCCACGCCAAGCAGTTCGCCGAAGCCGGCATCCCCTTCATCTTCGATCCGGGCCAGGGCATGCCCATGTTCTCCGGGCACGAACTGCTGGATTTCCTGGCCCAAGCCGAATACGCCACCTTCAACGACTACGAGGCCAAGCTGCTCACCGACCGCACCGGCAAGTCCCTGGAAGAGCTGGCCAAGCTGGTCAAGGCTCTGGTGGTGACCCGGGGCGGCGAAGGCTCCCATATCTACGTCGGCGGTCAACGCCTGGATATTCCCTGCGTTAAGGCAGAAGAGGTGGTCGATCCCACGGGCTGCGGCGACGCCTACCGCGCCGGTCTGCTCTACGGTATCGCCAACGGCATGGACTGGGACCAGATCGGCCGCCTCGCCGCCCTCGTCGGCGCCATCAAGATCGCCCGTTCCGGCCCCCAGAACCACACCTTCACCCGTGAAGAAATCGGCGAGCAATACCACCAGGCCTTCGGCAGCCGCCTGTGGTAAGCCCCGCCGGCAAGGAGAAAGCATGACCCGTATCCCCTCCCTCGCCATCGCCGGCCTGGCCGGCCTGCTGCTGCTCGGCAGCCTGGCCGGCTGTGCCAACAGCCAGTCCGGCAGCTCCTACGGCCGCAGCAGCACCCGTCAGGAAATGACCGTGCGCCAGGGTGTCGTCGAATCCGTGCGCAAGGTCACCATCGAAGGCGGCAACACCCCGGTGGGCACCGTCGCCGGTGCCGCCATCGGCGGCATGGCCGGCAGCAACGTGGGTGGCGGCCGCGGCAGCACCGTCGGCGCCATCCTCGGCGCCGTCGCCGGCGGCATGGCCGGCAGCGCCCTGGAAGAGAAGATCAGCAAGAAGGACGGCGTCGAAATCACCGTCAAGCTGGACAACGGCAACCTGGTGGCCATCGTCCAGGAAGCCGACGAGGAATTTCACCCGGGCGAACGGGTGCGCATTCTCTCCGGCAACGGCAGCAGCCGCGTCAGCCACTGAGTCCGACCCCGTGCCGGCACCAAGCCGGCACGGCCCCCGCTTCATCCAAACTTCACCACGGCGCAACCTCGGCGTAACAGACGCTCTCTAGATTCTGTCCTCATGACTCAAGGAGGACAGACCATGCAGAACGAACAGACGTCGCTGGAACAAAGCCGCCGCATCTACGCCCGCAACCTTTCCGTCGGCCTGGCCGAGAGCGAACGGGAAATCCTCGAAGCCCAGAAACTGCGTTACCGCGTCTTCGGCCAGGAGATGGGCGCCAAGCTGCCCAGCCGGGTGCCGGGCGTGGATCAGGACATCTACGACCCCTATTGCGACCACCTGGTCTGCCGCAACGAGGACAGCGGCGAGATCATCGGCACCTACCGCATCCTGTCGCCGGAAAAGGCCCGCAAGATCGGCGGCTACTACACCGAAAACGAATTCGACCTGACCCGCCTGCAGCACCTGCGCCCGCGCCTGGTGGAAGTGGGCCGCTCCTGCGTCCATCCGGATTACCGCACCGGCGCCACCATCACCCTGCTGTGGTCCGGCCTGGCCCGCTACATGCTGGAAAACGGCCACGAGTATCTGGTGGGCTGCGCCTCCATCAGCATGGCCGACGGCGGCCACGCCGCGGCGGCTCTGTATAATCAGCTGCAGGACCACCTGAGCCCCCTGGAGTACCGCGTCTTCCCCCGCTGCCCCCTGCCCCTGGAGGCCCTGCGCAACGAGGTGAAGGCCGAGACCCCGCCCCTGATCAAGGGCTACCTGCGGGCCGGCGCCTGGATCTGCGGCGAACCGGCCTGGGACCCGGACTTCAACACCGCCGACCTGCCGGTGCTGCTGCCCATGTCCAAGGTGGACGCCCGCTACGCCAAACACTTTCTGGGACGTTGAAACTGGATACATCGCCACTCCGCAGCGGGGCTGAAGCCCATCCCCTGCCCCGCCCCATCCGCTGGTTCCGTCTGTCCCGCCTGATGCTGCACCTGGTGCACGGCATCCTGGTGGTGGCCCTGTGGTATCCCCTGATCGGCACGGAACGGCGCCTGCGCCTGAAGCAGGCCTGGTCGGAGAAGCTACTCAACATCCTCGGCGTGCACCTGCAGGCCCAGCTACAGGGTCTGCCCCCGGGCAGCCTGCTGGTGGCCAATCATGTCTCCTGGCTGGACGTCTATCTGATCAACGCCGCCCAGCCGGCCGCCTTCGTCTCCAAGGCCGAAGTGCGGCAGTGGCCCGTCATCGGCTGGCTCTCTGCGCGCACCGACACCATTTTCCTGCGCCGTGGCAGCCGCGGCCATGCCCGGATCATCAACGAGGAAATCGGCACCATCCTGGGCCAGGGCCACATGGTGGCCCTCTTCCCGGAAGGCACCACCACCGACGGCGGCAGCCTGCTGCACTTCCACGGCGCCCTGCTGCAACCGGCCATCGAGGCCGGACGCCCCATCGTTCCCCTGGCTCTCTCCTACCATGACCGCAACGGCCGGCGCAGCACCGCTGCCGCCTACGTGGGGGAGACCAGCCTGTGGCAATGCCTGCAATCCATCCTGGCGGCCGGCTGGCTGGAAGGCCGGGTGGAAGCATGCCCGCCCCTCACCGTGGAGGCCGCGGGAGGGCGCAAGGAACTGGCCCAGCAGGCCCGTCAGCAGATCGCCACGCGCCTCATGCTGGGCAGCAACGAGACAGGGGCAGCCGCGCCCCTACAGCACGCCGCCTAGGCCAACCCCAACGTCACCGCAGTCTGCTGCCAGCGCCAGGTGTCGCGGCACATGGCGGCCAGGTCATACTGGGCCTTCCAGCCCAGAATTTGTTCAGCGCGTGACGGATCGGCAAAGTACTCCGCCAGGTCCCCGGGACGCCGAGGCCCGACACGATAGGGGATAGATTTGCCCGAGGCTTGAGCAAATGCCTCCACCATTTCCAGAACGCTGTAACCCCTGCCGCCCCCCAGATTCACCGTAAGCAGGCCGGCATCGTCGGTGAATAGATACTGCAGTGCCGCCAGATGCCCCCTGGCCAAGTCCATGACATGAATATAGTCACGGATTCCGGTACCATCCGGTGTCGGGTAATCGTTGCCGAATACCTCCAACCGTTCCCGGACTCCGGCTGCCACCTGGGCGACAAAGGGCATGAGGTTATTGGGAATCCCCAGGGGCGCCTCGCCCAACAGGCCACTCTGGTGCGCACCAACAGGATTGAAATAGCGCAGGCAGGCAACCTGCCAGGCCGGATCGCTTTGCCGCAGGTCACCGAGCATCTGCTCGACCATCAACTTGCTGCGCCCATAGGGATTGATGGGCGCCACCGGCAAGTCTTCGTGAAATTTGACGATCCCGGGATTGCCATAGACAGTGGCCGAGGAACTGAAGACAAGACGACGCACCCCGGCGGCGGCCATGGCTTCGAAGAGGACCAGGCTGCCATAAACGTTCCACTCGTAATAGCGCAGAGGCTGGGCCACCGACTCCCCCACCGCCTTGAGGCCGGCAAAGTGGATCACGGCATCGACAGCCTGCTCCCGGAAAATCCGGCACAGCAACTGGCGGTCCCGCACGTCGCCCTCGATGAAGATCGGCGCGGCACCGCCCAGGCGGGCAATGCGCTCGGCCACATCGGCACGGCTGTTGGAGAGGTTGTCGAGGATGGTGACGCCATGGCCGGCCTGCAGCAACTCGACGCAGGTATGGGAGCCGATATAGCCCAGGCCGCCGGTGACCAGAATATGCATGCTCATTCCTTGAAAAGGGGCACGGCCTCGTCGGCGGCGCAGTCCACCTGGAACAGGGCCCGGTCCTCCAGACGCAGGGCGGACAGCTTGCCGCCCCACAGGCAGCCGGAGTCCAGGGCCAGCAGATTGGGTTCCAGGCGCAGCCCCAGGGCCGACCAGTGGCCGGTCACCAGGACCGTCGCGGCGCTGCGCCGGCCCGGCACCTCGAACCAGGGCAGATAGCCGGCCGGCGCCTGGCTCAGTTCGCCCTTGGCCTTGAAGTCCATTTCCCCGGCCGGGGAGCAGAAGCGCATGCGGGTCATGGCATTGACGATCACCCGCAAGCGGGGCCAACCGGTCAGGCTGGAATCCCAGGAACCCGGTTCGCTGCCCCACATATTAGCCAGGAACTCCCGGTAATTCTCTGCCTGCAGGGCCTGCTCCACCTCTTGTGCCAATGCAAAAGCCTCGCTAGCAGTCCATTTCGGCAGCAGGCCGGCATGAACCATCCCATATTCACCCATAACATGCATTAGCCGCTGCTGGCGCAGCCAGTACAGCAATTCATCTCTATCTGGAGCCTGCAGGATGTCATCGATGGTGTCACTGCGATGGCGCTTTCCATAACCTTCCGCTGCCATCAGCAACGATAGATCGTGGTTACCGAGCACCGTGATGGCGCGCTCCCCCAGCCCCTTGATGAAACGCAGGGTTTCAAGGGAGCGGGGCCCCCGGTTGACCAAGTCACCGACCAACCACAGCTGATCGCGGAGCGGATCAAAACGACACAAATCCAGCAACTGCCGGAGCGTCTGATAGCACCCCTGAATGTCACCGATCGCGTAAGTAGCCATACATATAACACCATAGTTCTACGAGGAGAGCGGCGATCACCCCAGCCCAATTCGGCCATCAGTGATAGGAAACTGGCATCGGACAACACCACGGGACACCCGCCGCAAAATCACCGCGCTCAAGGAGGCTCTAAGCGGAGTGCGTGCCACCACCACCGGGACTAGCATGGGAATTCCAGAAGAAAGCTCAGCGCCCGAAGCGCCGCTGCAGGTCGATCATTTTCGCATACTTGGCAAAGCTGTTCGTGCAGCCGATCAGGGTATGCACCAGGCCCGGCAGGCCGTCCAGGAAGCCCCGCCGCACCAGGTAGAACTTGATGAAGCGGAACAGGGGTGACAGCAGCAGACGGCCGCTGCCGGCCCGCTTGCCGGCGCGATGGGCGGCCTCGGCCGCCAGGGTGGTGTAGCGGTTCTGTTTGGCCAGGTAGCTATCCAGGGTTTCGGCCGAGTCGTGCAGCAGGTCCCCCGCCAGATCGCCCACGCTTTCCCCGGTCAGCACGTGCTCGTGCACCGCGTCGTCGGACCAGCGGGCATGGCCGCGGTGGAAGAGGCGCAGGTTCCAGTCCGGATAGCCCTCGCCGTGGCGCAGGTAGCGCCCCATGAAACGGTTGCAGCGGGCAACCCGGTAGGCGTGATGCCGGGGCCCCTGCAGGGCGGCGCCAATGGCTGCCGCCAGGGCCGGCGTCACCTGTTCGTCGGCATCGATGCAAAAGACCCAGTCGTGGCGCGCCTGGCTGACGGCAAACTGCTTCTGGCGACCGAAGCCCAGCCACTCTTGATGGATAACCCGGGCGCCGTAGTGCTCGGCCAGGGCCACGGTGCCGTCGCTGCTGCCCGAATCCACCACGACGATTTCGTCGGCGAACGCCAGGCTCTGCAGACAGGACGGGAGCGAATGGGCGGCATTCAGGGTGATCAGCACCGCACTGAGGGGCGCCGTCGCGGCAGGAGGAGGGGCAGAATACATGCGCAAGCTATAATGGAGGCCAGCAGGGATTCTAAATCCCCCCGGCCCCGGCCCCAAGTCAAAAACCACCACCGCCGCCCCGATGCCCCAAATTCTTATGGTAAAGACCTCCTCCATGGGGGATCTGGTCCACAACTGCCCGGCCGTCACCGACATCCTGGCCCGCTTCCCCGAGGCCCGCATCGACTGGGTGGCCGAAGAAGCCTACGTTCCCATTCCCTCCCTGCACCCCGGTGTGCGCCGCGTCATTCCCATCGCCTGGCGCCGCTGGCGCAAGCAGTTGGGCCAGCGCCACGCCTGGCAGGAAATGGGGGAATTCCGCCGTGCCCTGCAGGCCCAGGCCTACGATTTCGTCCTCGACAGCCAGGGTCTGCTGAAGAGCGCCGCGGTGGACAAGCTGGCCCGGCTCGCTCCCGGCGGACGCATCGTCGGCGGCGACGCCCGCAGCATCAAGGAGCCTTTCGCCGCCCGCTTCTACGACCTGCGCCTGCCCATCAAATGGTCGCGCCATGTGGTGGACCGCTGCCGTGCCGTGGCTGCCGGCGCCCTCGGCTATGACCTGGATACGCCGCCGCGCTATGGCATCCAGGCCGAGCCCCTGGTGGCCGACTGGCTGCCCGGCCAGCCTTACGCCGTGCTGATGCACGCCGCCAGCCGCCCGCCCAAGCTGTGGGCCGAGGAGCACTGGGTCGCCCTGGGCCAGCGCCTGGCCCGAGACGGCATCGTCGCCGCCCTGCCCTGGGGCAGCCCCGAAGAGCGCCAGCGCAGCGAGCGCCTTGGGGCCCGGCTGCCCGGTTCCTTCATCCCGCCCCTGATGGACCTGGGCACGGCCGGCCGCTTCCTGGCCGGGGCCCGGGTAGTGGTGGGCCTGGACACGGGCTTCACCCACTTCGCCGCCGCCCTGGGACGCCCCACGGTCGGCATTTTCTGCGATTCGGACAGCGTGCAGGCGGCCGTCTTCGGCGACGCCTTCTGCGAAAGCTACGGCCAGAAGGGGGCACCACCCAGTCTCGCCACCATCCTCGATGCCGTCGAGCGGGCCCTGGCCGGCTGACGCGCCATGGTTTCCCGCCTCCTGTACACCCTGCTGCTGCGCCTAGCCACGCCCCTGGTGCTGTTGCGCCTGCTGCGACGCAGCCGGCAGCAGCCGGAGTATCGCCGCCACTGGGGCGAACGCTTCGGCCTTAGCGGCGCGGCCATCCCGGGGCCGGTGATCTGGGTCCATGCCGTCTCCGTCGGCGAGACCCGGGCCGCCCAGCCCCTGCTGGCCGAACTGCTGGCCCAGTATCCGCAGCACTCGATTCTGCTCACCGGCATGACGCCCACCGGCCGCGACACCGCCGCCCAGGTGTTCGCCGCCCTGGGCCAGGACCACGCCCCGCGCCTCCATTACCGCTACCTGCCCTACGACTATCCCGGCGCCGTCAGCCGCTTCCTGGAGCGCTACCGCCCCAGCCTGGGCCTGCTCATGGAAACCGAGCTGTGGCCCAACCTGCTGCACCAGGCCCGGCACCACGGCGTCCCCATGCTGCTGGTCAATGCCCGCCTCTCGGCCCGTTCGGCCCGCGGCTACGGCCGCTGGCCCAGCCTGTTCGCCCCGGCCCTGGCCGGTCTCGACGGCATCGCCGCCCAGACCCCGGACGATGCGGCCCGCTTGCAAGGCCTCGGCGCCAAGCAGGTCAGCGTCTGCGGCAATCTCAAGTTCGACGTGCAGATCGCCCCGGCATTGCGGCAACAGGGACAGGACTGGCGCCGCCAGCTGGCCGGTCGCACCGTCTGGCTGGCAGCCAGCACCCGGGAGGGCGAGGAGGCCTTGATCCTGGAAGCCTGCGCAGCCATGGACATTCCCGACCTGCTGCTCCTGCTGGTGCCGCGCCACCCCCAGCGCTTCAACCAGGTCGAGGAACTGGTCCGGGCCAGAGGACTCGGTCTGGTGCGGCGCAGCCAGGGCCTGCCGACGCCGGAGACCCGGGTCTGGCTGGGGGACAGCATGGGGGAAATGGCGGCCTACTTCAGTTGTGCCGACCTGGCCGTGATGGGCGGCAGCCTGCTGCCCTTCGGCGGCCAGAACCTGATCGAAGGGGCGGCCTGCGGCTGCCCCCTGCTGCTCGGCCCCCACACCTTCAACTTCGCCCAGGCGGCGGAGGATGCCGTCGCCGCCGGTGCCGCCCTGCGTCTTGAGGCTGGCCAATCCCTGGCCTGCACGGCCCAGGCCCTGCTGCGGGACAAAGAAAAACGCCGCATCATGTCCGATGCGGCGTCAGCCTTCGCGGCGGCCCACGGCGGGGCCACCGCCAGGACCATGGACCTGATCCGTTCCCTTATCGCGCCAGCAGGCCGTTGACCCGCTGCAGGTCCTCGTCGGTGAGGCTGCCGACCACGCCCTTGAGGCGCAGCTGGTTCACCAGGGTATCGAAACGGGCCTTGGCCAGGTCGCGCTGGGTCGAATAGACCTGTTGCTCGGCGTTCAGCACGTCGATGTTGATGCGCACCCCCACCTCGTAACCCAGCTTGTTCGAATCCAGGGCCGACTTGGACGAAACCAGGGCCGCTTCCAGGGCCCGCACCTGGGCCAGGCCATTGACCACGCCCAGATAGTACTGGCGTGCCCCCAGGGCCGCCTGGCGGCGGGAATAATCCAGAGTGGCACGGGCCGCCTCGCGGCCGGCTTCGGCCTCACGCTGTTTGGAGAGCACGGCGCCGCCCTGGAACAGGGGAATGTTCAACTGCACGCCAATAGTAGTGGAATCCTGCTCGTAACCGACCGGGGGGAAAAGGGGATTGGTCTGTACGCTGCCTGTCTGTACCGCGTTGCTGCGGGTGGCCACCAGGTCCAGGGTGGGAAAATGGCCGGCACGTTGCTTGCTCACTTCCTTGTCGCTGATTTCCACCTGGGCTTCCTGTATCTGCACCGCCAGGGCGTCCTTCTCGGCGGAAGCCACCCAGTCGTTCATGTTGGCAGGCTTGGGCGGCTCCAGGGTGGTGTCGGTACGCAGGGTGGCCAGCTCGCCCGCCTCCCGGCCGATGATGGCCTGCAGGTTGCGACGCTTGATTTCCAGATCGCTTTCGGCGGCAATTTCCTGGGCGGTGGACAGGTCGTAGCGGGACTGGGCTTCGTGGGTGTCGGTGATGGTGGCGGTGCCCACCTCGAAGCTCTTCTTCGCCAGTTCCAGCTGCTGGGCAATGGCTGACTTCTGGGCCTGCAGGGAGCGCAGGTTCTCCTGGGCGTACAGCACGTCGAAATAGGCCTGGGCGACGCGCAGGATCAGGTCCTGGCGGGCCTGGAGGAACTGGGCCTCGGCCTGGGCCACCTGCAGCTTGGCCTGATCGTACTGCATCCAGTTCTGCCAGCGGAACAGGGGCTGGCTGAGGCTGACGCTGTAGCCGTGACTGTTGTACTTGCCATTAGCCGTTTCCGCGCCAGGGACCCGCCGCTGGTAGTCCACGTCGTTCCACATGGTGTTCACGGACACACCCAGGGTCGGCAGCAGGCTGGCCCGGCCCTGGGGCAGCTTTTCGCGGCCGGCTTCCAGGGTGTGCTTGGCGGCGGTGAACTGGGCATCGTTGTCCAGGGCCTCCTTGTAGATCTGCAGCAGGTCGGCCCCCTGGGCCGCGGCGGCGATGAACAGGGAGGACAGCAGCAGGGAAACAGCTTTCAGTTTCATGGACAGCCTTCAGTAGGTCGGCATGGACGGATCCACCACCTGGGCCCAGGCGTGCATGCCGCCGGACAGGTTGTGGATGGCGCTAAAACCGCGGTTCTCGAGGAACATCGCCACCTGCATGCTGCGTCCGCCATGGTGGCAGATCACCACGATTTCCTCGTCCCGGGGCAACTCGTCTGCCCGCACCGGCACCGTGGCCATGGGCATGGCCACCACGTCCGGCAGGGCGCAGATGGCAAGCTCCTCCGGCTGGCGCACATCCAGCAGCAGGGGGCGGGGGCGGGTCGGATCGGCCAGCCAGTCGGCGAGGGAGGAAACGGAAAGCTGGTTCATCAGGGGCAATCAGAAACGGAAACGCTCCTTGGCCGGCGCGTTCTGCAGGGGCGCCACCACGGTTTCGAAAAGATTGAGGCTGGCGAAGGTGGTCTCGCCGGTGCGGGTGACGATCTGGGCTTCCATCACCGGGGCCTCACCGACAAATACGGCCATGCGGCCGCCAACCTTGAGCTGTTGCAGCAGTTCTTCGGGCACCACCGGCAGGGAACCGGAAACGACGATGACGTCGTAGGGAGCGCCGGCGGCCCAGCCATGCACGCCATCACCCACTTCGACGGAGACGTTGCTGATGCCGGCCTTGGCCAGGTTGGCCTTGGCGGTCTTGGCGATGGCCGGGCTGATCTCGACGCTGGTCACCTGGTCGGCCTTGGCGGCGAGCAGGGCGGCCATGTAGCCGGAGCCGGTACCGATTTCCAGGACCTTGTCCTTGGGTTGCACGGCCAGTTCCTGCAGCAGCTTGGCTTCCATCTTGGGGGCCAGCATCACGGCGCCTTCGCCCAGGGGAATCTCCAGGTCGGCAAAGGCCAGGGCCTGATGGGCGGCGGGGACGAACTCCTCGCGCCGGACCTCGGACAGCAGGTCCAGCACATCCTGGTCCAGCACGTTCCAAGGCCGGATCTGCTGCTCGATCATGTTGAAGCGGGCTTGTTCCATGTTTTGCACTTGTTCCATCACGAGTCCCCGTCTGCGGTCGTTATATTAGCACTTACTAATATGTGGTTGGCGGAAAAAGGCGATTATAACTGAGGCCCCTGGCGACTGCCGGCCAGGGTTTCGTCCACCGTTTGCAGGGACTCCGCCGGCGCGGCAGGCTTGACCTTGTGCCAGGCGGCGTACAGGGCCGGCAGGAAAATAAGGGTGAGCAGGGTCGCCACGGTCAGGCCGCCCATGATGGCCACGGCCATGGGGCCGAAGAAGGCGCTGCGGGTCAGGGGAATCATGGCCAGGATGGCTGCCGCCGCCGTCAGCACGATGGGCCGCAGACGCCGCACCGTAGAATCGACGATGGCCTCCCAGCGGGGCTTGCCCGCCTTCTCGTCCTGGTCGATCTGGTCCACCAGGATCACCGAGTTGCGCATGATCATGCCGGAGAGGGCGATGGTCCCGAGCATGGCGACAAAGCCGAAGGGCTTGTTGAACAGCAGCAGGAACACGGTCACCCCGACCAGGCCCAGGGGCGCGGTCAGCAGCACCATGGCCACCTTGGAGAAGCTCTGCAGCTGCAGCATCAGCACCGTCAGCACCACCAGGAAGAAGAGGGGCACGCCGGCGGCAACGGAAGCGCCGCCCTTGGCCGACTCTTCCACAGCGCCACCCACTTCCAGGGTGTAGCCCAGGGGCAGGGAGGCCTTGATGGACTGCAGGGACTTTTCCACCTGGGCCGACACCACCGGCCCCTGCATGTGGCCGTAGATATTGCCGCGCACGGTGATGGTGGGCACCCGGTTGCGGCGCCAGACGATGCCTTCCTCGAAGCCGTATTCCAGGGTCGCCACCTGGGACAGGGGCACGGCCTTGCCGGCCCGGGTCGGCAGCATCAGGTCCGGCAGCAGGGAGAGACGCCGCCGTTCCATTTCGGTACCGCGCAGATGCACATCCACCAGTTCGGCGCCGTCGCGGAATTCGGTGACGCTCTGGCCCTTGAGGGCGGTGTTGATCAGGTTGGCGATGTCGCTGGAGGTGACGCCCAGCAGGCGGGCCTTGGACTGATCTACGGTGAGATGGACCACCTTGGCCGGCTCCTCCCAGTCCAGGTGCACATTGGCCAGGCTGGGATTGGCCCGCATCACCTGGGCCACCTCGTGGGCGTAGCCACGCAGCACATTGAGATCGGGGCCGGCGACGCGGAACTGCACCGGGAAGCCCACCGGCGGGCCGTTCTCCAGACGGTTGATGGCCGCCCGCAGGCTGGGGAAGTCATGCTCGAAAAGATCGATCAGCTTGCTGCGCAGGGTCTCCCGTTCCGGCGACCCCTGGGTCAGGATGACGAACTGGGCGAAGTTCTTCTGCGGCATCTGCTGATCCAGGGGCAGATAGAAGCGGGGGCTGCCGGTACCGACGTAGGCCACCACATTGTCGATGCCGGGCTGCTCGGCCAGCCAGGACTCCAGGCGCTTGGCCTCGGCGTCGGCGGCATCCCAGGAGGCGCCCTCGGCCAGGCGCAGGTCCACGATCAGTTCGGGCCGTGTGGAATCCGGGAAGAACTGCTGCTGCACCATGCCGAAACCGACGATGGAGGCGACGAAGGCACCCACGGTGATGCCGATCACCAGCCAGCGGCGCCGCACGCAGGCATCCACCAGGGCGCGGAAGCGGCGATAGAAGGGCGTGGCGTAGATATCGTGCTCGCTGTGGGTGTGGGGCTCCTTGTGCAGCCAGCGTTCGAGCCAGGGCAGGCGGCGCATCAGCCAGCGGCTGAGGCGTCCCGGCTCCTGATGGGCCACCCGGTGGTGGGCGAAGTCCGGCAGCAGCTTGTAGCCAAGATAGGGCACGAACAGCACCGCCGCCACCCAGGAAATGAGCAGGGCAATCACCGTCACCTGGAAGATGGAACGGGTGTACTCGCCGGTGGCGGAAGCGGCGGTGGCGATGGGCAGGAAGCCCGCGGCCGTCACCAGGGTGCCGGAGAGCATGGGCATGGCGGTGGATTCGTAGGCGAAGGAGGCCGCCTTGGCCCGGGCCCAGCCCTGTTCCATCTTGGTCGCCATCATTTCCACGGCGATGATGGCGTCGTCCACCAGCAGGCCCAGGGCCAGGATCAGGGCGCCGAGGGAAATCTTGTGCAGGCCGACACCGAAGATCTGCATGAAGAGGAAGGTGATGGCCAGCACCACCGGAATGGTGATGGCCACCACGATGCCGGTGCGCAGGCCGAGGGAAAGCAGGCTGACGCCGAGGACGATGATCACCGCCTCAATCAGGGAACGCACGAATTCATTGACCGAACGCTGCACCGCCTGGGGCTGGGAGGAGACGGTGTGCAGTTCCAGGCCCACCGGCAGGCGGTCCTGGATGGAGGCCACGGCGCCGTCGAGGCCGCCGCCGAGGCGGATGATGTCGCCGCCCTTGGCCATGGAGACGCCGATCAGCACCGCTTCCTTGCCCATGTAGCGGATCTTCTGGGTGGGCGGATCCTCATAGCCGCGGCCGATGCTGGCGATGTCGCCCAGGCGCACCTCGCGGCCGTTGGCCCGCAGACGGGTTTCCCGCAGGGCCGCCAGGTCGTCGTAACGGCCGCTGACGTCGATGCGGATGTGCTCGCTGGGGGTATCGAAGCTGCCGGCTGCCAGCACCGCATTCTGGTTCTGCAGGGCGGCCACCACTGCGGCGCCATCAATGCCCAGGGTAGCAAGCTTGGCGTTGGAGAGTTCGATATAGACCCGCTCCTTCTGCTCGCCGAAGAAATCCACCTTGGCCACGTCCTTCACCCGCAGCAGTTCGGCCCGGATGGCCTCGGCCTGGCGCTTCAGTTCCGTATAGCCGAAACCGTCGCCGACCACGGCGTAGAGATTGCCGTACACGTCGCCGAACTCGTCGTTGAAGGTGGGGCCCTCGATACCCTTGGGCAGGGTGTAGCGCATGTCGCCCACCTTCTTGCGCACCTGGTACCAGATGTCCGGCACCGCCGCGGCGGGCGTCGCGTCCTTGGCCTGGAAGAAGATCATGGATTCGCCGGGCCGCGAATAGCTGCGGATGATGTCCGCGTAAGGCACGGACTGCAGGGTCTTCTCGATCTTCTCGGTGACCTGGCGCTCCACCTCCTGGGCACTGGCGCCGGGCCAAGCGGTGCGCACCACCATGACCTTGAAGGTGAAGGGCGGATCTTCCGACTGGCCCAGCTTGGAATAGGCCAGCAGACCCACCAGGGTCAGGGCCACCATGAAATAGAGCACCAGGGCCGGATGCCGCAGGCCCCACTCGGAAATGTTGAAGCGCTTCACTTGGCGGACTCCGCCGGCTTGGCCGCCACCGGGGTCGCGGCTACGGGGCCAGCCCCGCCGCCGCCCACCATGGGCAGAGGCACGTTGCTCGGCTCCACGGCCCGCACCAGTTGGCCGGGTTGCAGCTTGTGCACGCCGGCGATGACCACCCGCTCACCCCGGGCCAGGCCCTTTTCCACCACCACGCCGTCCTCCCGGAAGGGCCCGGTGGTGACGCTGCGGGGCTGCACCTCGCCGCTCTGGGGATTGACCACCCACACCGTGTTCTTGCCGTCCTGACGTGTCAGGGCCGCGGTGGGCACCAGCAGGGGCGCCTCGGCGCTGCCGATGAGCACGCCGGCGGTCATGCCCAGGCGCAGGCCGGCATCCGGCTCCAGCACAGTGACCTTGACCTGGAAGCTGCGGGTGGCGGCATCGGCTGCCGGCGCCACTTCCCGCACCCGGGCAGCGTAGGACTGGTCCTGGTTGGCCCAGAGGCGGATGACGGCGCTGGTGCCGGGCTCGATGCCCTTCATGCGACCTTCCGGCACCGCCACCACCACTTCCTTGTCGCCCGCCAGGGCCAGTCGGATGGCCGGCTGGCCGGCGCTGACCACCTGCCCCGGCTCCACCTTGACGTCGGTCACCACCCCGTCCTTTTCCGCCACCAGGTCGGTGTAGCCGGCCTGGTTGCCGGTCACCGCAGCCTGGGCCCGGGCCTGGTCGAGGCGGGCCTGGGCGGCCTTGAACTGGGCCTCGCGGCTGTCGAAGGCGCTCTGGGAGATGAACTGTTTTTCCAGCAGCTTCTTCTGCCGCTCGTATTCCGCCTTGGCCACCAGGAAGTCGGCCTCGGCCGCCTTGGTCTGGGCATTGGCGGCGGCCGCCGAGAGGCCCGCGTCCACCGGGTCCAGGCGGGCAAGAATCTGGCCCTTCTTAACCACGGCGCCGATATCCACCTTGCGTTCCACCACCTTGCCGCCGATGCGGAAGCCCTGGTCGGTCTCGTAGCGGGCCCGCACCTCGCCCACCCACAGCATGTCGCTCTGGCCGACTGCGCCCACCACCTGGGTCAGGGCCGGGCGGGGCTCGGGCGCCTTGGGCGCCTCCTTGCCGCAGGCGGCCAGGACCATGGCCGTGACGGCCAGCAGCGCGAAGGAAGGAATGGTTTTCATGGGGAGGACTCCGGAAGGGGCGGTGCTCACGGCCGCAGGCCCTTGATCAACAAATCGAAATGGGTGTCGAGGAAACGGACGGGGTCCCGCTCCTCCTCGGCGCAGCAGGGGCCGATGGAATAGCGCCACACGGCCAGCATCAGGATGGGAGCGAAAATGACGTCCACCGCCATGCCCACATCCACGGGACGGAACTCGCCCTGGTCCATGCCGCGCTGCAGGGCCTCCCGCAGCAGGGCACGGCCCGGATCGATGACGTTCTCCCGGTAGAACGCCGCCACCTTGGGGAAGTTGCCGGCCTCGGAAACCATCAGCTTGGGCACGCCGCCCAGGGGACTTTCCCCCAGCAGCTCCCACCAGCCGAGCAGCAGGCAGCGCAGCAGTTCGCTGGCCGAGCCCTGGTGCTCCTCCAGCATGGTGCGGCCCTCGTTCATGGCCGGAATGATGCCTTCCCGGATCACCGCCTCGAACAGGGCTTCCTTGCTGTCGAAATAAAGGTACAGGGTGCCCTTGGAAACGCCGGCCCGGGCGGCGATGTCCTCCAGCCGGGTGGCGGCAAAACCGCGTTCGGTAAACAGTTCCAGGGCAGCCGCCGTCAGCTCCTGGGGGCGGGCTTCCTTGCGGCGGCGGCGGGGTGGATCGGCGGAATCACAGAGAGACATGGGAATACATTACTGACTGACCGGTCAGTAATGTATTGAAAAGAAAAGGTCCGGTCAACCCACCGCCAGCCTGCCCCTTTTCCCTTGATGCCGCCCCTGCCTTTCGCTGGCAAAGGGCCACGCCCCAGGCCGGCCCGACGGCCAATGACGGAACCTGGCCTGGCACCTAAGCAGTGATCTTCTCCGGGCATGCGCCCCGTCCAGGTGCATCTTGTATGCAAGTTCGACTGCCGCCGCCGGCGCGGCAAAAAATACAATTTGCCAACTAGCAGAGCACATTCAAGCGACTAGGAAATACATCGGCGCTCCGGCCCGGATTGGCACGTTGCATGCAATCCATGGACTGTCTCCCCAACCTAGGAGTAGTCGATGAAACCCCGCAATTTCAAGCTTCGCCACTGGCTGGCAGCTCTCCCCCTGAGCTTCGCCCTGCATGCAGGACTGCATGCAGAAACGGTGGCCCGCTACGGCATTTCCATGGCCGACATTCCCCTCACCACCGGCCAGCCGGACCGGGGCGCCGGCGCCTACCAGTTCACCGGCCACACCCTGTACGACCCCCTGATCGCCTGGGAAGCCAACGTGGGCAACCGCCCCGGCAAGCTGGTGCCCGGCCTGGCCACCGAGTGGAAGGCAGATCCGAAGGACAACAAGAAGTGGCGCTTCACCCTGCGCAAGGGCGTCAAGTTCCATGACGGCTCCGAATTCACTGCCGATGCGGTGATCTGGAACCTGGACAAGGTCCTGGCGGAAAAGTCGCCCCAGTTCGACGCCAAGCAGAGCGCCCAGGTGCGCCCGCGCATTCCCTCCATCGCCTCCTACCGCAAGGTCGGTCCCTACGAGGTGGAGATCACCACCAAGGAAGTGGACGCCCTGTTCCCCTACCAGTTGCCCTGGTTCCTGGTCTCCAGCCCGGCCCAGTGGGAAAAGCTGGGCAAGGACTGGAACAAGGTGGCCAGCCAGCCCTCCGGCACCGGCCCCTTCAAGCTGGACAAGCTGGTTCCCCGGGAACGGGCCGACCTGGTGAAGAACGCCGCCTACTGGGACAAGAGCCGCCTGCCCAAGACCGACCGCATCGTCCTGCTGCCCATCCCCGACGCCATGACCCGGGCCAACGCCCTGCTCAACGGCCAGGTGGACATCATCGAGACGCCGCCGCCGGACGTGCTGCCCCAGCTCAAGGCCGGCGGCTTCAAGCTGGTGCAGAACGTCACGCCCCACGTCTGGCCCTACCACTTCTCCACCTACCCGGGCTCGCCGTGGACCGACATCCGGGTGCGCAAGGCGGCCAACCTGGCCATCGACCGGGATGCGGTGGTCAAGCTGATGAGCGGCCTGGCCACCCCGGCCAAGGGCCAGGTGGACGCCACCAGCCCCTGGTTCGGCAAGCCCAACTTCAAGATCGGCTACGACCTGGCCGCCGCCCGCGCCCTCATGGCCCAGGCCGGCTACGGCCCCTCCAAGCCCCTCAAGGCCAAGGTCATCATCGCTCAGGGCGGCACCGGCCAGATGCTGTCCCTCCCCATGAACGAGTTCGTGCAGCAGAGCCTGGCGGAGATCGGCATCGAGGTGACCTTCGAGGTGGTGGAGCTGGAGAACCTGTACCGCCACTGGCGCGCCGGGGCCAAGGCCGACATCAACGCCGGCAAGGGCATCACCGCCATCAACCTGGGCTACGTCACGGCCGACCCGTTCTACGCCATCACCCGCTTCACCGACAGCCATTACGTGGCGCCCAACGGGGTGAACTGGGGCGGCTACAACAACCCCAAGGTGGACGCGGCCCTGGAGAAGATCCGCACCACCTTCGACAGCAAGACCCAGGACGGCCTGCTCGCCTTCGTGCACCAGAGCATGGTGGACGACGCCCAGATGCTGTGGGTGGTGCATGACGTGAATCCCCACGCCCTGTCGCCCAAGGTCAAGGAGTTCATCCAGGCCCAGCACTGGTTCCAGGACCTCACCACCATCCGCATGTAATCCCCACCGGGCCGGGGTTAGCCCCGGCCCATGACGGAAAGCCCGCCATGTTTGCCTACATCCTGAAACGGCTGATCTACGCCATCCCCATCGCCCTCAGTGTGACGGTGGTGTCCTTCGTCCTCGTCTATCTGGCCCCGGGCGACCCCCTCAACGCCATTGCCCCGGCCGACGCACCGGAAGAGGTGATCCAGGCCTTGAAGAGCGCCTACGGCCTGGACAAGCCGGTGCCCGTGCAATACGGCCTGTGGCTGATGCGCGCCGTGCAGGGCGACCTGGGCCTGTCCATCGCCTCGGGCCGGGAAGTCACCGCCGAAGTGCTCAGCGCCGTCAGCAACACCCTGCTCCTGGCCGGCATGGCCGCCGCCATCGGCGTGGTCCTCGGTTGCATCCTCGGCGCCCTTGCCGGCTACCGCCACGGCACCTGGATCGACAAGGCAGCCACCGCCCTCTCCGTGGTCGGCGTCAGCATCCCCCACTACTGGCTGGGCCTGGTCCTGACCATCCTCTTTTCCATCTGGCTGCCCTGGTTCCCGGCCATGGGCGCCGGCCCCGGCGGCTCCGGCGAGTGGCTGTGGGACCTGGAGCACCTGCGCTACCTGGTGTTGCCGGCCCTGACCCTGTCGGTGATCCCCATGGGCATCATCACCCGCACCGTGCGGGCCCTGGTGGCCGACATGCTGGGCCAGGAATTCGTCACCGCCCTGCGCGCCCGGGGCCTCTCCGGCGGCGCCGTCTTCCGCCATGTGGCCAAGAACACCGCCCCCACCGTGCTGGCCGTGGCCGGCCTGCAGATCGGCTACCTGATGGGCGGTTCCATCCTGGTGGAGACCGTCTTCGCCTGGCCCGGCACCGGCTTCCTTCTCAACACCGCCATCTTCCAGCGGGACATCCCCCTGCTCCAGGGAACCATCCTGGTGCTGTGCATGTTCTTCGTGGTGCTCAACCTGCTGGTGGACATCCTGCAACCCCTGATCGACCCGCGCATGGGCCGCAGCTGAAAGAGGAACGACCATGTCCGCAACCCTTCCCCTCCCCCTGCCGGCCGCTGCGGCGCCGGCCCAGCCCAGCCGCAGCTACTGGACCGTGGTGTGGCGCCAGCTGCGGCGCGACCCCATGGCCATGGCCAGCGCCGCCGTGCTGCTGCTGATCGTCGGCGCCGCCGTCTTCGCGCCCTGGCTGGCCCCGGCCGATCCCTACAAGGCCAGCATGATCAAGCGCCTGCTGCCCATCGGCAGCCCCGGCTTCCTTCTCGGCACCGACGAGCTGGGCCGCGACCTGCTCAGCCGCCTCATGCACGGCGGCCGCCTCTCCCTGCTCATGGGTGTGGTGCCGGTGCTGGCGGCCTTCGGCATCGGCACCACCATCGGCCTCCTGGCTGGCTACGTCGGCGGCCGGGTGAACATGGCCATCATGCGCGTGCTCGACATCTTCTACGCCTTCCCCTCGGTGCTGCTGGCGGTGGCCATCTCCGGCGCCCTGGGGCCAGGCATGAGCAACAGCCTGATCGCCCTGACCCTGGTTTTCGTGCCCCAGGTGGTGCGGGTGGCCGAGAGCGTCACCACCCAGGTGCGCCAGCTGGACTACATCGAGGCGGCGCGCATGAGCGGCGCCGGGGCCTTCTCCATCATCCGCACCCACGTGCTGGGCAATGTGCTGGGACCGGTCTTCGTCTATGCCACCGGCCTCCTCAGCGTCAGCATGATCCTGGCCTCGGGCCTGTCCTTCCTCGGGCTCGGGGTGAAGCCGCCGGAACCCGAGTGGGGCCTCATGCTCAACACCCTGCGCTCGGCCATCTACAGCAATCCCTGGGTCGCCGCCCTGCCCGGCGTGCTGATCTTCGTCACTTCCATCGCCTTCAACCTGCTCGCTGACAGCGTGCGCTCCGCCATGGACATCCGCAAATGAACGCCGCCCTCGCCCCCACGCCCGCCCCCCACGAC
>NZ_JBXAST010000019.1:0-54508 GCF_058809645.1 Azospira sp. MPR-E4
GCAGCGGGCGCTTCATTGGCAGGGGCGTTGGCGGGGGCGATGTCCAGCTCGGCCTGGGCCGGCGCAGCGGCGGCTGCCGTCGGGGCGGCGGGGGCGGCCGGAGTCTCGGCTTCGGCCCGGCGCGGGCTGTGGCGCACCTGGGTTTCCGCCTCTTCGACCACGATCAGGCCGACGTTGCGGGCCGCTTCGGCCTGAGCCGGGGAGGCGTTGCGCACGCCGATGGGGGCCACCTGGTAGCGGCGCAGCAGGGGCAGCAGGCCGGCCCAGTCCAGCTCGATGTCGGCGGGCAGTTCGCCCAGGTCGATGACGGTGGGCTCGAAACTGAAGAAATCCGAACTGGGGCCGTACTGGTCGGTCAGGCTGTCGGCCAGGGAGGGCAGGTCCGCCGAGCGGAGGGCGGCCTGCAGCACCGTCATGGCCAGGGTGGTGCCTTTGATTTCGAGCAGGGGGACGGACTTGGGGGCTGACTTCATGGGGGCCCGGGGGCATGGACGTGAGAAAACGCGAGTTTACCAGACAGTTGGGGCCTTTCCGCCACCATCGGCGGCAACATTCAGGACGCGGTCATTTGCCGCCCTGCCGGGGCCGTACGGAGGGGAATGTTGCGTCGCAATAAATGGGTGTAGACTGGCGCACCCCGGTTGCCTCCATGCTGTAGCGGAAGGTCGGCCGGATGTCGGTATGCCCCTGGGCAAGGGGCGCCGGCCCGTCTTCCAAACCGCGGCAAAAGCGGGGAAGACCCAGCGCTGTCATTACTTTCGACACCCCTGCGGGAGTTCGCATGCACGATTCCGTTCAGACCACCAAGGCGCGGCTGGCAGCTCTGGCCCTGGCCGCCCTCGGCGTGGTCTATGGCGACATCGGGACCAGTCCCCTGTACGCCATGAAAGAAGTTTTCGCCGGCAACCATCCTATCCCCCTGACCGAGACCAACGTCCTGGGCAGCCTGTCCCTGTTTTTCTGGGCGCTGATCATCGTCGTTTCCCTGAAGTACGTGGTCTTCATCATGCGGGCCGACAACCGGGGCGAAGGCGGCATCATGGCCCTCATCGCCCTGGCCCTGCACGAGGCCCAGGACCGCAAGCGGCGCCAGCAGATCATCATGATCATCGGCATCCTCGGTGCCGCCATGTTCTACGGCGACGGCATGGTGACCCCGGCCATTTCCGTGCTCTCCGCGGTGGAGGGCCTGGAGATCGTCACCCCGGCCTTCAAGCCCTTCGTCATCCCCATCACCCTGGTGGTGCTGTTCGGCCTCTTCTTCATCCAGCGCCGGGGCACCGCCACGGTGGGCGTCATGTTCGGGCCGGTGATGATGCTGTGGTTCTCCACCCTGGCCCTGCTGGGCCTGTGGAACATCATGGCCAACCCCCACGTGCTGCTGGCCGCCAACCCGGTCTACGGCTTCGAATTCCTCCTCGCCAACAAGGCCATGGCCCTGGTGGCCATGGGCAACGTGGTGCTGGCGGTGACCGGGGCCGAGGCCCTTTATGCCGACATGGGCCACTTCGGCCGCAAGCCGATCCAGCTGGCCTGGTTCAGCTTCGTGCTGCCGGCCCTGATGCTCAACTACTTCGGCCAGGGCGCCCTGATCCTGGCCGACCCCGCCGCCGCCACCAATCCCTTCTTCAACCTGGCTCCCGAATGGGCGGTCATGCCCCTGGTCTGCCTGGCCACCCTGGCCACGGTGATCGCCTGTCAGGCGGTCATTTCCGGCGCCTTCTCGGTGACCCGCCAGGCCATGCAGCTGGGCTTCGTGCCGCGCATGGAAGTGCAGCACACCTCGGAGAAGGAGCAGGGCCAGATTTACCTGCCGGGCGTGAACTGGGGCCTCTTCGGCGCCGTGGCGGTGCTGGTGCTGGGCTTCAAGTCCTCCAACAACCTGGCGGCGGCCTACGGCATCGCCGTCACCGGCGACATGGTCATCACCTCCCTGCTCGCCACCGTGGTGGCGGCCAAGGTCTGGCGCTGGGGCTGGAGCCGGGCGGTGCTGCTGTTCACCGGCTTCCTGGTGGTGGAACTGACCTTCCTCACCGCCAACATCCTGAAGATTCCCGACGGCGGCTGGTTCCCCCTGGTGGTCGGCGTCTTCGTCTTCGTCCTCATGACCACCTGGAAGCGGGGCCGCCAGCTCCTGGCCGACCGCCTCAAGGGCGAGGCCCTGCAGCTGCTGCCCTTCATCGACAGCATCGCCGTCTCGCCGCCGACCCGGGTGCCCGGCACCGCCGTCTTCCTCAATGCGGACCCCAACGGCGTGCCCCATTCCCTGCTGCACAACCTGATGCACAACAAGGTGCTGCACGAGCGGGTGATCATGGTCTCGGTGCAGATCTTCGACGTGCCCTACGTGCCGGAGATCGACCGGGTGGAGGTGCACAAGCTGAAGGAAAACTTCTTCCGCGTCATCGTCCAGTACGGCTTCAAGGACGATCCGGACATTCCCCAGGCCCTTTCCCTTTGCGCCGACTACGGCCTCTCCTTCGAGATGCTGGAGACCTCCTTCTTCCTCGGCCGGGAGACCCTGATCCCCCGCCTCGGCTCGGAAATGGCCTTCTGGCGCGAGAAGCTGTTCATCGCCCTGTTCCGCAACGCCGGCAGTGCCACCAGCTTCTTCAAGATCCCCTCCAACCGGGTGGTGGAGCTGGGCACCCAGGTGGTGCTGTAAGCCCCTTGCCTCGGCCTTCCGGCCAAAGAAAAAGCCGCCCGCGGGCGGCTTTTTTCATGGTCCGGGAACCTGGCTTCAGACGTATTCTTGGTCGCCGTGCTTGCCGCTCACCAGCTTGCCGGCGGAGAGGGACATCATCAGCAGGGCGATGGACTCGTGCATGATCAGGGTGTGGGTGTTGCCGCTGTCCACCATGTGCTTGCGCAGGGCTTCGCGCACCTTGGGGGCGCCGGTGACGTCGATGATGATGTCGACTTCGTTGCCCAGGGCGGCCAGCTCCATGAAGTTGTTGGTGACCTTGACGCCGTGCTCCTTGGCCAGGGCGATGCCGGGCATGGACAGGTCCAGGTCGGCGACGCCGAGGACGGTGACGAAGGGGGCGGTCAGCAGCTGCTTGAGCAGGGGGGTGCCGGTTTCGCCGGCGCCGACGACGGCAATGCGGAATCCTTGCATGGTGGAAATACTCCGGGATCGGGAAAAGCGCCAGTCTGCCGCCAGAATCGATCGCCAGGCTTGACCTAAATCAACGCCGGCGCCCCCGTCCCCGGCCACTTCGTGACGGATGTGGCGTTTCCCCCCGGCGTCCCGGTGTTAGCCTGTGACCATGTCGCGGCCCCGACGGGCCTCAGCGGAGAATGGTCATGGCACTTCAGGCAGCAGTCTTTCCCAGGGGCCAGCGGGGCCGCCTCTATCCCCTGCACATCCACATCGCCTACCTGTTCACCCTGCTCATTTTCGTTGCCTGCTCGGTGATCGGCTGGTTCAATTTCCACCAGTCCCGCCGCATCGTCCTGACCGCCGCCAGCGACGTCTTCGAGCGCACCGCCCGCCAGACCGGGGACGACCTGCAGCGCCTCTACGGCCCCCTGGAAACCCTGGTCGAACTGCTGGTGCACCATCCCCTGGCCGCGGCCCCCAGCCTGGATTCCCGGCTGCAGGCCCTGCCCATGCTGCGGGAAGCCCTGGAAAAGAACGCCCATCTCTCCGCCGTCTATGTGGGCTACGGCAACGGGGACTTTTTCCTCATCCGCTCCCTGGCCAGCCGGGCCGTGGCCCTAGCGGTGCAGGCGCCGGCCGGGGCCCGTTTCCTGGTGCAGAGCATGGAGCGCCAGGGCAGGGCGGCGCGCCCCACCTTCATCTTTTTCGACGAGTGGCTGCAGGAACTGGAGCGGCGCCATCCGGCCGCCTACGATTTCGATCCCCGGGGTCGTCCCTGGTTCATCCGGGCCCAGACCGCCACCGCCCTGGTGCGCACCGAGCCCTATGTCTTCTTCACCACCCGGGAGGTGGGCAAGACCTTCGCCCGCCTTGCCGGCAGTGGCGCCGTGGTGGCGGCGGACCTGACCCTGGAAGAGATTTCCGCCTCCCTCGCCGGGGCCGGCATCACCCCCGGTTCCCAGCTGGCCCTGGTGGATGCCCGGGGCCGGGTCCTGGCGGAGCGGGACCGGGAACGGCTGCACCGGGCCAATGCCCGGGCCGGCGGCCAGCTACCGACCCTGGACCAGCTGGGCGTGCCGGTGCTGGGGGCCCTGGCCGCGGCCGGCGCCGGGAATTCCCGGGTGATCGAGACTGCCGGCCAGGTCTGGCACGGGCGGGCGGTGGCGGTCCCCGAGGCCGGGGACGAGCCCAACTACCTGCTGGTGGCGGCGCCGGAAAACGAATTGCTGGCCGAGGCGGTGCGCATCCGCACCTGGACCCTGTGGGTCACCCTGGCCCTCATCGCCCTGGCCATTCCCGGCACCTGGTGGCTGGCCCGGCGCATCTCCGGCGAGCTGAAGGACCTGATCCGGGAGTCGGCGGAAATCCGCCGCTTCCGCTTCGACGGCACCCCGGCCAAGGGCTCCCCCATCTGGGAGATCGACGAGCTGTCCCGCTCCATGAACCAGATGAAGGGCACCATCCGCAAGTTCCTCGACATCAGCGCCACCCTCACCGCCGAGCGCAATTTCGACCGGCTGCTGGAGCGGGTGCTGCAGGAGACCCTGGCCAGCGCCGAAGCCAGCGGCGGCATCGTCTACCTGATGGCGGAGAACGGCCGTGGCCTGCTGCCGGCGGCCCTGCGCTGGGAGGTGGGGACCGCCGCGGAAGAACAAGGGGCGCCGGCCAGCGGCGAGGTGGCGGGGCTGCCGGGCCTGGTCTTCCTGCCGACGGCCCGGGAGACCCATCCCCTGCTGCTGGCAGTCCTGGAGGCCCGCACCCAGGTGCTGGATGTGCCGCCCCAGCGTCCCCCCGGCATGGAATTCCTCGATGCCCCGGGCAGCCCCCTGGTGGGCCTGCCGGTGCTGCTGGTGGCCCTGCCCCTGAAAAACCGGGCCCAGGAGGTGGTGGGGGTGCTGGCCCTGTTCCTGCCGGGCAGCGCCGAGGCGCCGTCGCCGGAGCGCATTTCCTTCATCGAGGCCCTCTCCGGGGCTTCCGCCGTGGCCATCGACAACCAGCGCCTGATCCAGGCCCAGAAGGCTCTGCTGGAAAGCCTGATCCAGCTGGTGGCCGGCGCCATCGACGCCAAGAGCCCCTACACGGGCGGCCACTGCCAGCGGGTGCCGGAGCTGACCAAGATGCTGGCCCGGGCTGCCTGCGACGCCACCGCCGGCCCCTACGCCGACTTCTCCCTCAGCGACGAGGAATGGGAGGCCCTGCACATCGCCGGCTGGCTGCACGACTGCGGCAAGGTGACCACGCCCGAGTACGTGGTGGACAAGGCGACCAAGCTGGAAACCCTGTACGACCGCATCCACGAGGTGCGCATGCGCTTCGAGGTGCTCAAGCGGGACGCGGAGGTCGAGTTCTGGCAGCAGGTGGCCGCCGGCGGCGACGGGGCGGCCCTGCGCCAGGCCCTGGAAGCCCAGTGGCAGGTGCTGGACGAGGAGTTCGCCTTCGTTGCCAACTGCAACCAGGGCGGCGAATTCATGGCGCCGGAGAAGCTGGAGCGCCTGCAGCGCATCGCCGGCCGCACCTGGCGGCGCACCCTGGACGACCGTCTGGGTCTGTCCTGGGAAGAGGGGCGGCGCAAGGCCCAGCTGCCGCCGGTGCCCCTGCCGGCTACCGAGCCCCTGCTGGCGGACAAGCCGGAGCATCTCCTGGAGCGGGGCCCGCGGGACCTGATGCCGGCTGACAATCCCTGGGGCTTCAAGCTGCAGGTGCCGGCCTGGAAGTTCAACCGGGGCGAACTGCACAACCTGGCCGTGGCCCGGGGCACCCTGTCCGAGGAGGACCGCTACATCATCAACGACCACATCGTGCAGACCATCATCATGCTCACCGCCCTGCCGTTCCCGCGGCATCTGCAGAACGTGCCGGAGCTGGCCGGCGGCCACCACGAGAAAATGGACGGCAGCGGCTACCCGAGGCGCCTGCGGCGGGAGGAAATGAGCGCGCCGGCCCGCATGATGGCCATCGCCGACATCTTCGAGGCCCTCACCGCCGTGGACCGGCCCTACAAGAAGGGCAAGACCCTCTCCGAAGCCGTCCGCATCATGGTGGCCATGAAGCGGGAAGGGCACATCGATCCGGAACTGTTCGACTTGTTCCTCACCTCGGGCGTGTACCGGGAATACGGCGAACGCTACCTGCGCCCGGAGCAGATCGATTCGGTGGATGTGGGGAGTTGTATCGGCTGAGGCTTTTGTCACGTCACCGAAGCTGCCGGTGTCATAAACTGGCGCCGCTGTTTCTTCTTTCTTCTTTGGAGCCTTGCATGCTGTCCCTGCGCACCCTTCTCGCCGTCTCCGCCTTGCTCGTCAGCCCCCTGGCCCTGGCCCAGTCGTCCCTCAGTGTGAACTGGGAGTGGCTGAAAAAGCACCGCTGCGACAACACCTCCCCTGCCCTGGAGATTTCCGGCATTCCCGAAGGGACTGCCTCCCTGGCGGTGGTGATGAACGACCTGGATTTCCAGAACAAGGACCATGGCGGTGGCACGGTGCCCCATGCCGGCGGCGCCACTGCCAGCCTGCCTGAGGGCGCCCTGGGGCGTTATCTGGGTCCCTGTCCCAACAATTTCGGCACCTTCGGCCACGATTACAGCATCACGGTGCGGGCCCTGGCCGCCGACGGGCAGACGGAACTGGGCCGGGGCAGCGCGACCAGGAACTTTTCCGCCAGCAAGGCCAAGTAGGAACGCTATCCCGGGAGAGCATCCGGCTTTCCCGGCATGAAAAAGGCCCCGCCAGCGGGGCCTTTCGCTTTGCTGCGAGCGGCTTTCAGGCCGGACGGTGCAGCGGTTCGATGGGGTCCGTTTCGGGCTGCAGGGTGACGTGGCGGATGTGCCAGCGCTGCTGCAGCACCTGGCGCAGCCCGGCCAGGGTCTGGGGCCAGGCGGCCAGGTCGGCCACCTGCAGATGGGCCGAGAGCATCACCTCGCCGTCGCCCACCGTCCACACATGCAGGTCGTAGACTCCGAGCACGCCGTCCACCTGTTCCATGGCGGCGCCGACCTCGGCCGCGGAGATGTGGGGCGGTGTGCCTTCCATCAGGGCGTGCAGCGCCTCCCGCAGCAGGCGCAGGCTGGAGACGGAGATGAGCAGGGCGATGCCGGCGGCCAGCAGGGGGTCGGCCTGTTTCCAGCCGGTGAAATAGACGATGGCGCCGGAGGCGATGGCGGCCACGGAGCCGAGCATGTCGCCCAGCACGTGCAGCAGGGCGGCCCGGGTGTTGAGGGAGCTTTCACCGCGGCTGAGCATCCAGGCCACCAGGGCGTTCATCAGCAGCCCCACCACGGCCACCGCCATCACCGCCGGGCCGGCCACCGGGGCGGGGTCCTGGAAGCGTTGCACCGCCTCCACCAGGATCGCCACCACCAGGGCCAGCATGGCCAGGCCGTTGAGCAGGGCGGCCAGCACTTCGGCCCGGCCCCAGCCGTAGGTGTGGCGATGGCTGGGCGGGCGCCGGGCAACCCAGGCGGCGGCCGCGGCCAGGGCCAGGGCAACGCCGTCGTTCACCATGTGGCCCGCATCGCCGATGAGGGCCAGGGAACCGCTCCAGGCGCCGGCCACGGCCTCGACCCCGGCAAAGCCCAGGGTCAGCAGGGTGGCCAGCAGCAGGCCCTTGCCGCCGTGGTGGTGGCTGTGGGCGTGCCCGTGGCCGCAGTCGTGGTGGTGGGCGTGAGCCATGGCGTGCCTTTAGAGGGCGCGGATCTTGGTCAGCAGGGCGGTGGTGGATTTTTCGTGGAGGAAGGGTATGGAGTGGACGCTGCCGCCCCAGCCCAGGACCTCGCTGGCACCGACGATGCGTTCCGGCGCCCAGTCGCCGCCCTTCACCAGGACTTCGGGGCGGGCCTCGAGGACGCGCTGCAGGGGCGTGTCCTCGTCGAACCAGGTGACCAGGTCCACACAGCCGAGGGCGGCCATCACCGCCAGCCGGTCTTCCAGCCGGTTTACCGGCCGGTCGTCGCCCTTGCCCAGGCGCTTGACCGAGGCGTCGGTGTTGAGGGCCACCACCATGGCGGCGCCCAGGGCCCGGGCCTGGGCCAGATAGGTGACGTGGCCCCGATGCAGGATGTCGAAACAGCCGTTGGTGAATACCAGGGGGCGGGCCAGGCGGGCGGCGCGCTCGGCCAGTTGCTCGGGGGGGCAGATCTTGGCTTCGAAATCGGGCAGGGCGTAGGTGGTCATGGCAGCGGCAATGGGATTGGGTGCGGCAGGGCGCTCAGGGGGCCAAGGATAGCACGGCAGGGGCCGCCCTTTCTGGGTCCCGGACCGACCGCGGGCATTCCCCAATGGCGTGACATACGGTTGCGTATGCTACGATGCCGTTCCCCCAAAGGAGACAAGAGGAGAGGCATAAATGCCCCCACATCAAAGCGGCGGTTCTTCCGCCCGCACGGCCCGTGCCGTGACCCTGGCGGTGGTCATCGCCGCCTACATGCTGTCCTTCTTCCACCGCTTCGCCCCGGCGGGCATCGCCCACGACCTGACCCTGGCCTTCCAGACCACGGCGGCGTCCCTCGGCGCCCTGGCGGCCACCTATTTCTACGTCTACACCATCATGCAGGTGCCCACCGGCGTCCTGGTGGATACCCTGGGGCCGCGGCGCATCCTCTTCCTCGGCGGCCTGGTGGCGGCGGCGGGCAGCGTCCTCTTCGGCCTCGCCGACACCCTCAACGAGGCCCTGGTGGGGCGCACCCTGGTGGGTCTGGGGGTGTCGGTGACCTTCATCGCCATGCTCAAGATCATCGCCGTCAACTTCGACGAGCGGCGCTTTGCCACCCTGGTGGGGGCTTCCATGCTGGTGGGCAACCTGGGCTCGGTGCTGGCCGGTGCCCCCCTTTCCCTGCTGGCCCAGAGCATTTCCTGGCGCGGCATTTTCGTCGGCGCCGGCGCCCTCTCGGCCCTCCTGGGCGTGGCCTGCTGGTTCTTCGTCAAGGACGGCGGCGGCGAGCGGCCCCGCTTCGACCGCACGGTGATCTTCGGCGGCCTGGCTTCGGTGCTGAAGAACCGCTCCACCTGGCCGGCGGTGGTGGTCAATTTCGGCCTGGCCGGCAGCTTCTTCTCCTTCGCCGGCCTGTGGGCCACGCCCTACCTGATGCGGGTGCATGAGCTGACCCGGGCCCAGGCCTCCTCCCATCTTTCCCTCTATTTCGCCGGCTTCGCCCTGGGCTGCTTTTTCATCGGCACCCTCTCGGACCGGCTCGGCAAGCGCAAGCCGGTGGTCATCGCCGGGGCCTTCCTCTACTGCCTGCTGTGGCTGTTCTGGCTGACCAACATCCGCCTGCCCCTGGCGGCCACCTACTGCCTGTTCGGCCTCATGGGCCTGACCACGGCCAGCTTCGCCCTCACCTGGGCCTGCGCCAAGGAGGTCAATCCGCCCATGCTGTCCGGCATGTCCACCAGCGTCACCAACATGGGCGGCTTCCTCGCCGGCGCCCTGCTGCAGCCCCTGGCCGGCTGGGCCATGGACCAGGTGTGGGACGGCACCCTGGCCAACGGCGTGCGCGTCTATGGGCCGGACACCTTCCGCGTCGGCATGGCCTGCATGGCGGCCGCCGCCTGTATCGGCTTCGTCGCCAGCTTCTGGGTCAAGGAGACGGGCTGCCGCAACATCTGGCAGGCGCCCCGGCCGGGGCCATGAAAAAGGGCGCGGTGGTGACCGCGCCCTGTCGTTCCAGCGAGCCCCGCCAGCCTGCGCTGCCGGGGCTTTCGTTTTAGAGCAGATTCATCTTTTTAGCCGCTTCCCGCAGTTCATTGCGGAAGTTGGGGTGGGCGATGCCGATCAGGGCTTCCACCCGCTGCTTGGCGCTCTTGCCGCGCAGCTGGGCGACGCCGTACTCGGTGACCACGTAGTTGATGTCGTTCTTGCTGGTGGTGACGTGGGTGCCCGGAGTCAGGGTGGGGACGATGCGGGAGATGGTGTCGTCCTTGGCGGTGGAGGGCACCACGATGAAGGCCTTGCCGTCCTTGGAGCGGTTGGCGGCGCGCACGAAGTCGGCCTGGCCGCCGGTGCCGGAGTAGGGGGAGAAGCCCAGGCTCTCGGAGCCGCACTGGCCCAGCAGGTCCACCTGCATGGTGGCGTTGATGGCGATCAGCTTGTCGTTGCGGGCGGCGATGTAGGGATCGTTGGTGAATTCCACCGGATGCATTTCCAGGGCCGGATTGCGGTGCATGAACTTGTACAGCTTGTTCGATCCCAGGGCGAAGGTGGCCACGGACTTGCCGGGCATGAAGGTCTTCTTCTTGTTGGTGACGGCGCCGGACTCGATCAGGGAAAGGATGCCGTCGCCGATCATCTCGGTGTGGATGCCCAGGTCGTGCTTGTGCTGCAGCTGCATCACCACGGCGTCGGGAATGCCGCCGTAGCCGATCTGCAGGGTGGAGCCGTCCTCGATCAGGTCGGCCACGTATTTGCCGATGGCTTCCTGCACCGGGCCGATGGTGGGCAGGCCCACTTCCAGCACCGGGTCGCTGCTTTCCACCAGGGCGCTGACCTTGGAGATGTGCACGTAACAGTCGCCGTAGGCGAAGGGCACGTTGGGGTTCACTTCGAGGACGATGGCCCGGGCCTTCTTCACGGCGGCCATGGTGTAGTCGGCGGCCAGGGAGAGGGCGAAGTAGCCGTGCTCGTCCATGGGCGAGGCCATGGTGAAGACCACGTCGGCGGGCGACAGGCCGCGCTCGATCAGCTGGGGCAGCTCGGCGAAATAGTTGGGGATGAAATCGACCCAGCCGGCCTGGCCGCCGGGGCGGGTGGCGCCGCCGAAGAAGTAGGCGGTGTGGCGCACGTGGTCCCGGGTTTCCGGGTCGATGTAGCCGTACTTGCGCAGGGCCAGGATCTGGGAGACGGTGACGTCCCGGTAGTTGCGCCGGGCATCGGAGAGAGCGGTGAGCAGGGCGGGCGGTTCGCCGACCCCGGTGGGAACGACGATGGTGTCGCCATTCCTGACGCAGGCGATGGCGTCGGCGGGAGTTACGAGTTTTTCCTGGTACAGGGCCTGCAGGTCCATGCTGTCTCCTTTTTTAGATCGCGGGGAATCTTTGTCGCGCAACATTATACGTACACTCCATACGATTGCGTATGGAGTCTTGCCGACGCGCGAAAATCCGCCGGACGGCCGTACGGGATCTACCGGGAGAGAGTGGGGTTCAGGCCGGGGACGAGGTGCTGGCGGCGGCCGGGGCGTGGCCCAGCATGGCCGCCACTTCCACGGCGCCGATGGCCTTGGAGAAGAAGTGGCCCTGGATTTCGGCGCAGGCCCGGGCCTTGAAGAAGCCGGCCTGGTCGGCCGTTTCCACGCCCTCGGCCACCACCTTGAGGTTCATGGACTGGGCCATGGAAATGATGGCGTCCACGATCACCGCGTCGTCCTCGTTGCGGGTCACGTCGGTGACCAGGGAGCGGTCGATCTTCAGGGTATCCACCGGCAGGCGCCGCAGGACGTTGAGGTTGGAATAGCCGACGCCGAAGTCGTCCAGGGTGATGCCGACCCCCAGACGCTTCAGGGCCGAGAGCACCCGCAGGTTGCGCTCGGTGTCGTGCATGAGGGCGCCTTCGGTGAATTCCAGCTCGATCCAGCGCCCTTCCACCCCTTCCTCGCTCAGGATGCGGCCCAGGGCCTCGGCGAAATCGGGCTGGCGCAGCTGGGCTTCGCACAGGTTGATGGCCACCGGCACCAGGGTCAGGTTCTGCCGCCGCCAGTCGGCCAGCTGTCGTGCCACCCGGCGCAGTACCCAGAGGGAAATGGGCAGCACCAGGCCGCTTTCCTCGGCCAGGGGGATGAACTGGCTGGGCAGGAGCAGGCCCCGCTCCGGATGCTGCCAGCGGATCAGGGCTTCCAGGCTGAGCAGGCGGCCCGAGGGGTTGTCCACCTGGGGCAGGTAATGCAGTTCGAACTCGTCCCGGTCCAGGGCCCGGCGCATGGCGTTTTCCAGGGTCAGGCGGGTGAGGGCGCCCTGTTCCAGCTCGGGGCTGAAGAACTGGTAGTTGTTGCGGCCCACGCTCTTGGCCCGGTACATGGCCAGGTCGGCGTTCTTCATCAGGGTGTCCGGGTCGGCGCCGTCGCTGGGGTAGCAGGCGATGCCGATGGAGCAGGTGACGCTCAGTTCGTGGCCCTCGAAGTACATGGGCTCGGCCAGGGCCTCGAGGATCTTGTCGGAGACCACGGCGGCGTCGGCGGACATGTCCAGGTTGGCCAGCAGCACCACGAACTCGTCGCCGCCCTGGCGCGACACCGTGTCCTCCTCGCGCACGCAGCGGCGCAGGCGCTCGGCCACCTGTTTCAGCAGTTCGTCGCCGACCCGGTGGCCCAGGGTGTCGTTGACCACCTTGAAGCGGTCCAGGTCCACGAACATCAGGGCCACGCTCTGGTCGTAGCGGCGGGCGTGGATCAGGGCCTGGGTGAAGCGGTCGTTGAACAGCACCCGGTTGGGCAGGTCGGTGAGGGCGTCGTAGTGGGCCAGGTAGTGGATGCGGGCCTCCGCCTCCTTGCGCTCGGAGATGTCCGACCACATGGCGACGTAGTTGAGCACGGCGCCTTCGGGGGAGAGCACCCGGTCCACCGCCAGCCATTCCGGATACAGCTCGCCGTTGCGCCGCCGGTTCCAGATTTCGCCCCGCCAGTGGCCGTACTGGTTGATGGCCGCCCACATCTCCCGGTAGAAGTGCTCGCTCTGGATGCCGGACTGGAGGATGCGGGGATTGCGGCCCAGCACCTCGCCCCGGGAGAAGCCGGTGATGCGGGTGAAGGCGGGATTGACGTCCACGATGCGGTTTTCCGCATCGGTGATCATGATGGCTTCGCTGGAGGCGTGGAAAACGGTGGTGGCCAGGCGGTGTTCCGACTCCAGGCGGGCGGCCCGGGCGCAGGTGGCCATGGCTTCGAGCAGGGCGCTGGCCTTGAGGGGCTTGAGCACGTAGCGGTCGATGCCGATCTCGATGGCGTCGAGCAGGGCGCCGCTGTCGCTGTGGGAGGTGATGATGACGATCGGCGTCGCCGGGCTCTGGGCCTTGATCTCCCGGGCCAGGGAGAGACCGTCCCGGTGGGGCATGACGATGTCGGAAATGACCAGGTCCGGCTGGTGCCGGCGGAACAGCTGCAGGCCCTCGTCGCCATCGGCCGCTTCCCACAGGGTGCCCACGTGGCGGCTGAGGATGCCGGCGGCGGCGCAGCGCGCCACCGGGTCGTCCTCCACCAGCAGCACCCGCAGGCCGCGCAAAAGCTCGCGTTCTGGATCGTCCTGCCGGGCAGCGTTGTCCATCCTGGGGGTCATGACGGCATCGGGGGGCCATGAAAAGCGGTTATTCTAGCGCCTAATTCTCCGTAGTCATTTCGTTTTTTTCAAATAGCATAAAGCCATGCGAATCCTCATCGTCGAGGACGATTCCCTGCTGGGAGACGGGCTCCAGGTCGGTCTGGGCCAGGCCGGCTTCACCGTGGACTGGCTGCGCGACGGCCAGGAGGCCGCCACCGTCCTCGCCAGCCCCGAGGCCCACTGCTTTGCCGCCGTGGTGCTGGACCTCAACCTGCCCCAGCTGTCGGGCCAGGAGGTGCTGGCCCGCTGCCGCGCTGCCGGCAACCCGGTGCCGGTGCTGGTGCTGACCGCCCGGGACGGGGTGCCCGACAAGCTCTCGGCCCTGGACGGCGGCGCCGACGACTACCTGGCCAAGCCTTTCGACCTGGACGAGGTGGCGGCCCGCCTGCGCGCCCTGATCCGCCGCAGTGCCGGCCGGGCGGCGCCGCTGCTGGTGCACGGGGCCATCCGCCTCGACCCGGCGGCCCGCCGGGTGGAGCTGGCGGGGCAGCCGGTGGAGCTGTCGCCCCGGGAGTTCGCCCTGCTCGAGGCCCTGCTCGCCGCCGCCGGCCGGGTGCTGACCCGGCACCAGCTGGAGGAGGCCGCCTACGGCTGGAACGAGACGGTGGACAGCAATGCGGTGGAGGTGCACATCCACCACCTGCGGCGCAAGTTCGGCAGCGACCTGATCCGCACCGTGCGCGGCGTCGGCTACACCGTGGCCCGGGAGGCGTCCGCCGCGCCCGCGGCGCCGGAGTCCTGATGGCCGCCGTGCAACGCCCGACGCCGGCCTATTCCCTGCGCCGCCGCCTGCTCCTGCTGCTGCTGGCCGTGTCGGCCCTGATTTGGGTGGCCACCATCGCCGCCGCCTTCCTGCGGGCCCACGACCTGGCCGACGACATTTTCGACGCCCACCTGCAGCAGACCGCCCGCCTGCTGCTGGCCACCGAGCCCACCAGCGGCCACGTGGAAGTGCGGCCCACTCCCGGCGCCGCCGGCGGCGAAGTGCTGTTCCAGATCTGGCGCCGCACCCCCCAGGGGCCGGTGCTGGCCCTCCATTCCGCCGGGGCCGGGCAGACGCCCCTGACGGCGGTGGAGGGCTTTGTCGAAACCCGCTGGAACGGCGGCGAATGGCGCTTCTACAGCGAATGGAGCCGGGACGGGCTGCGCCAGGTGCAGGTGGGCCAGAGTCACGACATCCGCTATGCCCTGGCCCAGGAGGCCGCCATGCGCCTGCTGGCGCCCCTGATCCTGGGCCTGCCCCTGCTGGCGGCAGCCCTGTGGGTGGCCGTCGGCCGCGGCCTGGTGCCCCTGGCCCGCATCGCCGAACAGCTGGACCGGCGTCCCCCCGATTCGCCCCAGCCCCTGGGCAGCGGCCCGGTGCCGGCGGAAGTGGCGCCCCTGGTGCAGGCCCTGGACGGCCTCTTCGCCCGCATCGCCCGTCTGCTGGACAACGAGCGCCAGTTCACCGCCAACGCCGCCCACGAACTGCGCACGCCCCTGGCTGCCCTCAAGACCCAGGCCCAGGTGGCCCTGCGGGCCGGGGAGGGGGAGGTGCGGCAGCGGGCCCTGCTCAATGTGCTGGAAGGCACCGAACGCCTGGCCCGGCTGGTGGAACAGCTGCTCACCCTGGCCCGCCTGGACCCGGGCGCCAACGCCAGCCTGCAGCCCCTGGACCCCCGGCCCCTGGCGCGGGAGGTGTGCGCCGTGCTGGCCCCGGCGGCCCAGTCCCGGCAGGTGGATCTGGCCCTGGAGCTGGCCGGCAGCGACGGCGACGGCAGCCTGACCCTGGCCGGCAATGGGGACCTGCTGCGTATCCTGTTGCGCAACCTGGTGGACAACGCCATCCGCTACACCCGGGAGGGCGGCCATGTGTGGGTGTCCCTGGCCCGGGACGGGGAGCGGGTGGTGCTGGCGGTGGCCGACGACGGTCCGGGCATCCCGGCCGAGGCCCGGGAGCGGGCCCTGGGGCGCTTCACCCGGCTGGCGCCGGCTCGGGCGGAAGGTTCCGGCCTGGGGCTGTCCATCGTGCAGCGGGTGGCGGAGCTGCACGGCGCCGCCCTCAGCCTGGGCGTGGGGCCGGAAGGTAGTGGCCTGCGGGTGCTGGTGGTGTTTCCGCCCCTGGCGGCATAGGCGGCTTGTGATGCCTCCCCTGGGAGGTAATAGGGACGGTGCTTTTGGGGGTGCCGTGGCTGATAGGGCCGCCCCTGTTGGCTCCTGGCGATGGTGCCGCTGAGATTCCGCGTCATGCCGCCAGCGGCGGTGCCGGCGGGTGGCGGGGCAGGTCCCTGGGTAAGGTCCTTCAGCCGGCCGGTTGCGTAGGCCGGTTTCCGCTGAGCTGGGTCGGCGGCGCTCCGGCTGGCTCAGATCACCAGCAGGACGGTGGCGAACCAGCCGACGAAGGCGGCGATGAGATGGGGGTCGGCCAGCAGGTCCGCCGCCGGGTCGCCGCCGCCGCCGCGCCGGTGCAGGCGGAACAGGTAGCGGCAGATGCCATAGACGACGAAGGGCACGGTGGCGATGAGCCACTGGCTGCCGTGCATGGCCACCGTCTCCGGGGCCACGGTGTACAGGCTGTAGGTGACCACGGTGCCGGCGGCGCAGAGGGTGATGAACTGGTCCAGCAGCACCGGATCGTAGTCGTCCAGCACCTTGCGGTGACTGCCCGCATCCTCCTCCAGGGCCTTCAGTTCGGCGCGGCGCTTGGCGAAACCGAGGAACAGGGTCAGCAGCAGGCCGCACACCAGCAGCCAGTGGGAGGGGGCGATGCCCACCCCCAGGGTGCCGGCCAGGATGCGCAGCATGAAGCCGGCGGCGATGATGAAGACGTCGAGCACGGCCACGTGCTTGAGGCCCATGGAGTAGGCCACGTTGAGGCCGGCGTAGAGGGCCACCACCAGCAGCACGGTGAGGGAGACGCTGTAGGCCAGCATGAGGGCGCCGAACAGGCAGGCTCCGGCCAGCAGCAGGGCGGCGGTGACATTGACGGTGCCGGCGGCCAGGGGGCGGTGCCGCTTGACCGGATGCAGGCGGTCCTTTTCCCGGTCCGCCAGGTCGTTCACCACATAGATGCTGGAGGCGGCCAGGGAAAAGGCCAGGGCCGCCAGGACCACGGACTGCAGCAGGGCCAGATCGGCGAAGGCCTCGCCGAAAATGAGGCCGACGAAGACGAAGCCGTTCTTCACCCACTGGTGCGGGCGCAGCAGTTTGACGTAGGGCCAGAGGCCGCCGCGGGGCGTGCTGTCGCCGGCCTTTTGGGGGCGACGGGCCATCAGCGGCATTCCTCGTCGGGGAAATAGCGTTCGCAGAAGTAGCAGCCGTTCATGGGCAAAAAGCCGGGGATGCGGTAGTAGCGCTGTTTCACGTCCCGCAGCACCCGTTCCCGGTAGGTGTGGAAGTCGAAGCCGTGGCCCAGCACCTGGTAGAAGGTGACGCCCTCCACCTGGAAGGCCAGCTGCTGCACGTCCCGGAAATAGGGCGCGTATTCCCCCGGATTGGGCTCGCTCTTCCGCAGGATGAGGATGTTCTTGCCGTCCAGCTCGCGGAAGTCGGTGAGGATGTCGTCGTGGCGGGCATGGGAAGAGGCCAGGCCGAAGACCATGAAATAGCGCCGGGCGTTGTAGCCCAGGGTGACGGCGTTGGAATAGCCGTCGGAGGCGAAGGCGTAGTCGTTGGCGTAGGGCTCCAGCCGCTGCAGCAGCTCCTGGCTGCGGAAGGTGAGAACGATGCCCCGGTGGAAATCCGTCTTCTCCCAGGTGGACAGGGGCAGCTGGCTGACCACCAGCAACAGCACCACGTGCAGGGCGGCGAAAGCGCCGAGCCAGGCCGCCAGGCGGCGCAGGGCGGTCATGGGCAGGCTGCTGGCGGCCAGGATGCAGAGCAGGGTGATGAAGGAGAGCAGCCAGTGCAGGCCGATCTTCTTGGCCAGGGCCAGGGCGGCGAACAGGCCCAGGGGCACGGCCGCCAGCCAGAAGGCGGTGCGGGCCAGGCCGGGCTGGGCGATGGCGTTCTTCACCTCGTCGCGGAACTTCCACAGGGCCGCCAGGAGGAAGGGGGTGGCGACGTAGCCCAGGGTCAGCACATAGAGGAAGGGATTGGCCCAGGACTTGCCCCAACCGGAACTCTCGTGCCGGTTGTAAAGGTTGAACATGATGTTGGCCCAGCAGTGGCTGCAGTTCCACCAGATGTTGAGGGCTGGCCCCAGCAGGGCCACGGCGACGAACAGGGCGAACTCGGCGAAGCGCTTCCAGCCCTCCTCGCGGCGGGCGATGATGACATGCACCAGGAAGGCGACGCCCAGCAGCACCGAGAAATACTTGGAGAGGAAGGCCAGGCCCAGCATCAGGCCGGCCAGGGCGTGCAGGGCCCAGCGCTGCCAGCCCTGGCGCTCCAGGGCCACCACATAGGCGGCCACCGAGAGCAGGGAGAAGAAGACCAGGGGCGTGTCGGTGGTGATGAAGACGTTCCACACCGAGGTGGGCAGCAGCAGCACCAGCAGGGCCGTCAGCCATCCCCGCTCCTCGGCGAAGGCAATGCCGGAGCGGCGCACCAGCCAGCCGGAGAGTCCGGCCAGGACGAAGGGCAGCAGCAGGGCCGGCAGGCGCACCACCCATTCGTCCCAGGAGAGGGCCATGAGGGGCGCCAGCCACCAGCCCACCATGGGCGGGTGGTCGTAGAAGCCCCAGTCCGGCTGCCAGCCCCAGAAGGCGAAATAGGCTTCGTCGCCGGTGATGGGGGTGACCGCCGCCAGCCAGGTGCGGAACAGCAGCAGCGCCGCCGCCACCCCCAGCACCAGGCGGTGCATGGGCAGGCGGGCGAGGAAGTGGCCGGGGCCGAGCAGGGCGCGGGTGGAAGTGTCCGTGCCGGCCTCGGTCGGCGCCGGCGTCTCGGTCGGGGCAGGGGAGTCGTGTTCCGCCAAAGCGGGGGCCCTTATTCCGTGGCTTCCACCAGGCGGCGCTCACGCACCGCCCGGGCCAGGATGTCCAGCACCCGCACCGAGTCTTCCCAGCCGATGCAGGCGTCGGTGACGCTCTTGCCGTATTCCAGGGGCTTGTCCGGGGTGATGTCCTGGCGGCCTTCCACCAGGTGGGATTCGACCATGACACCGATGATGCGCTCGTCGCCGGCGGCAAGCTGGGTGGCCACGTCCTTGGCCACCTCCACCTGGCGCTCGAACTTCTTGCTGCTGTTGGCGTGGGAGAAATCCACCATCAGGCGGGCTGCCAGGCCGGCCGCGGCGATGTCCTTGCAGGCCGCATCCACGCTGGCCGCATCGTAGTTGGGGCCCTTGCCGCCGCGCAGGATGACGTGGCAGTCCTCGTTACCGGCGGTGGAGACGATGGCCGAGTGGCCGCCCTTGGTCACCGAGAGGAAATGGTGGGGGGCGGAGGCGGAGCGGATGGCGTCCACGGCGATGCGCACGTTGCCGTCGGTGCCGTTCTTGAAGCCCACGGGGCAGGAGAGGCCGGAGGCCAGCTCCCGGTGCACCTGGGATTCGGTGGTGCGGGCGCCGATGGCGCCCCAGGCGATCAGGTCCGCCGTGTACTGGGGGCTGATGGTGTCGAGGAATTCGGTGGCGCAGGAGAGGCCCAGCTCGTTGATGTCGAGCAGGATCTTGCGCGCCAGGCGCAGGCCTTCGTTGATGCGGAAGGAGCCGTCCATGCGCGGATCGTTGATGAGGCCCTTCCAGCCCACGGTGGTGCGGGGCTTTTCGAAATAGACGCGCATCACCACCAGCAGGTCGTCCTTGAGGCGCTCGGCTTCCTTCTGCAGGCGCTGGGCGTACTCCATGGCGGCTTCGTAGTCGTGGATGGAGCAGGGGCCGATCACCACCAGCAGCCGGTCGTCGGCGCCGTGCAGGATGCGGTGGATGCCCTGGCGGGCGCCATAGGTGGTCTGGGCCGCCCGGTTGCTCACCGGATATTCGCGGAAGACGTGGGCCGGCGGCACCAGTTCCTTGATCTCGCGAATGCGCACATCGTCGGTGACGGGTTTGGTGGCGTGGGAGGCGGCTTTCAGGGACGTCATGGTACAGACCTCGGAACAGCAGCGCCCACAAGGGCGCCAGGCAATGGGAAAGCGCCCGATTCTACGCCAAAGCCCGCCTGGGGCGAAGGGCGGGGCGTCATCAGGTGGTGGCGGCGGCGACGGTATACTCTTTGCCGTTACTCTCCGGCAGAGGGGCGCTCCCCCTGCCGGTATGGGGGCAGTGCTTCCTGCCGTCCAGGAGTCGGGCGGGGCGGTCCGGCCCAAGGGAGTCCCGGCTGGCTAGCTCTTACCTAGTCAATCCACCTGCATTAAAGTTCGGGATATGGGGCCTGACCGGGAAGAAGGCGCCACTTGTCTCCCACAAGAAGCCAGTGGTCAGGATAAGTTGAAGCTGGGCGGGCAACCCGTTATTAATGAGTGTGACTAGGAGAATATTGTGATGATGACTGCTCAAACGACCGGACGTTGTGTGAAAACGGGCGGTTTTACCCTGATCGAGTTGATGGTGGCGGTGGCGATTGTTTCCATCCTGGCCAGCATTGCTTATCCCTCCTACCAGGATTACATCCGCCGCGGACAGGTGCAGGAAGCCATCAGTGCCCTGTCCAACGGGCAGGTGCGATTGGAGCAGTTCTTTCAGGATGCCCATACCTACGCGGGCGGTCCCTGTCCGGCCAAGACCAAGTACTTCACCATGACCTGTTCCGATCTGACGGCCACCAACTACACCATCAAGGCGGAAGCAACGTTTGGCGACGATACCTTCACGTATACCCTGACTCCTGCCAGCAAGACATCCTCCACACCGTGGAAGAGCGGGGTCCAGGGCTGCTGGATCACCAAGAAGGGCGATTCATGCTGATGCATCCTTCCCGGCGCCAGTCCGGCCTGACCATCATTGAAATTGCCATCACACTCGTCATCCTGGCGATTGTGCTGGCCTTGGGCATGCCGTCCTACAGCGCCTGGATTCAGAATAGTCAGATCCGGACTGCCGCCGAAACCACGGCGTCTGCTCTGCAGCTGGCTCGGGCGGAGGCACTCAACCGCAATGTGGAAGTGCGCTTTCAACTGATGACCTCCCTGACCTCTGCCTGCGTTTCCTCCACTTCCGGCAACAACTGGATCGTCAGTGTGGAAGATCCGGCCGGCAAGTGTGAGAAGACCAGCCCGGACGAGTCGCCATTCATCATCCGCAAGCAAACCAGCGCCGATGGGGTAGGTAGTGCCGAGTTCCTCGCTTCCCAGAAGGAAATCGTCTTTAACGGCCTGGGACGGATCACGCCGGCACCGGCAGATACCATTACCATCAACATCACCAATCCATTGGGCGGGACCTGTGTTGCCCAGGGCGGGGGCATGCGCTGTCTGCGGATTCAGGTGATGGGGTCGGGCCAGGTGCGCATGTGCGACCCGGCGGTGACTGCCTCTACCGATCCGAGAAAATGTTGAGCTCCAAAGTGTCGAGGTCTGCCATGAGCGCTCCGCTGAATCTGCAAAAAGGCTCTGTATTGCTGGAGTCCCTGATTGCCATCCTGATTTTCTCCTTCGGAATACTGGGCATCATCGGCCTGCAGAGCGCCTCTGTGAAAAATACCTCGGAAGCCCGCTACCGCACCCAGGCCAGCTTTCTTGCCAACGAGATCATCAGCCAGATGTGGGGTGACCGGACCAATCTCGATTCCTACGAGACACCGCCGGCGCCATGGACGGACCGGGTAGCCAAATCCCTGCCCGATGGCAAGGGGACGGTGGTGGTGGATACCGATACGAATACTACCCGCCCCCGGGTCACCGTCACGGTGACCTGGCAGTTGCCGGGAAATGACAAACACACCTTCACCTCGGTGGCCTATCTGGGTACCACCTGCCAGACGGCATTGTGCGCGGAATGAACACCATGTCCTTCCCTTCTTCTTCTTCCCGGGGCCATCGAGGCTTCAGCCTGGTCGAGCTGCTGGTGGCCGTCCTCATCGGCCTGGTGGCCACCCTGGTGATTACCCAGACTTTCCAGTTCTTTGAAGGGCGCAAGCGTGCCACTACCGGTGGGGCCGATGTCCTGACCAACGGTGCCGTTGCCCTCTACCTGATGGAACGGGATTTGCGTCAGGCCGGTTACGGTATGACGCCCAATCAGACCGAGTACGCCGCCGGCCTGGGAATGCTGGGTCAATGCACCACGCTCAAGGCCTACTATGAGGATGCGGCGAGTGGCGATGTTCGCACCATCACTTATGCAGTAGAAGCGTCGCCACCGACCATGCCGGTCTTTGCACCGGTAGAAATCAATCCAGCCGGCATCCCGGCCGGCGATACCGGCAGCGACGTCCTCATGGTGACCTTTACCGCCTCCAACGCCATGGAGGGCAAAGACCTGGCCGATTCTCCACTGGTTGGTGCCGGCGGCGGGTCCCCCTATATGAAGATCAAGCGGCAGGATCAGCGGGTAGGTTTTAATGTGGACGATATGGCCCTGCTGGTGCCTTCGGGGTTGGGGCAAACGTGTGAAGTGGTGCGCATCACCTCCGTCCCTACCGATGCCTCCTCCCTCGACCGGCTCGGTTACGTCGGCTGCATCGACGGCAATGCTTGCGTGGATAAGCCTGCAGGGACCTATGCGGCAGGCAGCAAAGTTTACAACCTAGGCCCTCGTGCCGGCTGGGTCAGCCGTATCTACGCCATTCGCAGCGGCAATCTGACCGTGTGCAACTACACTACCGCCGATTGTTCCTTGGCCGCCAATGCGAGCAATGCTTCGATCTGGACTCCCATCGCTTACAACATTGTCGGTTTGATGGCCGAGTACGGCAAGGATGCAAATCGAGACGGCACCATTGATGCTTGGCAGAAGACCATTACCTGGAATGCTGATGCCACCGAGCGAAGCAAGGAGAAATTTCCGTATGCCATGCAACTGCTGGCTGTGCGTATGGCTCTGGTCGCCCGCAGTCCCCAGTACGAAAAGGAAGAGGTCACCAGTGCCGCCGATGACGCGGCGGCAGACCAGAAGCTGCCAGTGTGGCGCACGACTTCGGAAGACGGTACGGAGCAGAAAAATGTCTCGGTTGATGTAAGTGCCTATCGCACCGATTGGCAGGCAGACAAGATTTGGGCTCACTATCGCTACAAGCTGGTGCAGGCCAATGTATCCCTGCGCAACATGATCTGGGGGCAGCACAAATGAGAGCCTTGCGGATGAATCCGGCTGGTGCTGGCCGGCAACAGGGGGTGGTGCTCATCATATCCCTGGTGGTGCTGGTGGCCATGAGCATTGCTGCCATTGCTCTGATGCGTTCAGCCGATATCGCCACGCGCATCGCCGGCAATCTGGCTTTTCGCCAGTCTGGTGCCCAGGCGGCTGATCTGGGGATGGAGGTGGCTGCCAAATGGTTGGTTGATACGGCCAACCTCAGTAGCGACGTGACGCCGAACTATTACTCCAGCTGGAATGGAGGGGTGAAGGAAGGAAATTTCGACCCACTCACCTTTGATTGGAGCAAGCAGACCGCCATGCCCACGGATGCGGCGGGAAATACCTCATCCTACGTTATTCACCGGCTCTGCGCCGAACCTGGATTTCCTGGGGGGATTACCATGCAGTGCATCACAAAGAGCATCGCCTCCAAGTGCACTTCAAAGAGCAGTGACGGTTGTAATCCCATGCCACCGCCGAGTAGCACTCCCTATTACCGTATCACCGTCCGGGTATTGGGGCCGCGTAATACCGTGACCTATACCCAAGCCCTGGTTTATTGATCGGAGGCCAGTATGAACACCTCTTCCACGCCCCGTCGTTATCTGATTTTCTTGCTTTCTCTGGCTGCTGCCGGTGCTTTTGCGGCCCAGGTCGACTTGGCCCAGGCTCCTCTGTACACGACTACTGCCGCATCGGTGAAACCGAACCTGATGTTCATTCTGGACGACTCGGGCAGTATGGACTGGGCATATGCGCCGGACGATGTGCCTACCTCCACCTCCCGTTATGCCATCTATGCTTCCCAATGCAATGGTATGGCCTTTAACCCCGCCATTACCTACGCCTTACCGGTCAAATTTAATGGGGATGCCTACCCGGCTAATAGTTACAAAAACACCTGCAGCGACGGGTTTATCGCGAGTACTTGCTCTGGGACCGATTTGAGCAACAACTATTACTACACCTATTCCGGCAGCCAGGCGGCCCTGTCATACACCGCTGGTACCGGCAGTGCCTTCTACAAGGAGTGCAATAGCTCGGTGGGCTATTCTCCTGGCAAGGAAGTGTTTACCAAAGTTCTGGTGTCGTCATTGTCGGATGAGCAGAAGCAGAATTACTCGAACTGGTATACCTATTACCGCACTCGCATGATGACGATGAAGAGTGGGGTGGGGTTGGCTTTCAAGCGCATGAATAGCAATTTTCGCATCGGTTTCACCACCATTAGCGACACAGGGGCCACCGATGGGACGAAATTTCTGACCATCTCGGATTTTGACAGTACCCAGAAGTCTTCCTTCTACAGCAAGCTATATGCGATCGACCCCAGTGGGGGAACTCCCCTGCGTAGTGCCCTAGCCAAGGTTGGTCGCATCTACGCGGGCCAGTTGGGAACGGATCCAGTCCAGTACTCTTGTCAGCAGAACTTTGCCCTGCTTTCCACCGATGGTTACTGGGATACCCCTAGTACCGGCCCCAATCCGGTGAGGATCAATGGCAGTACTGAAGTTGGCCAGCAGGATGGTTCTGCGCCCCGTCCCATGTCCGATGGAGCTATCGCTGGTACGGTGACCAAGACGCCAACTGTGACCGTGGTGACCAAGGATACCCAGACAGACAAGACCACTACCACCGAATTTCGGCGTTATTCCTATTACTACGGCTCCTACGGGAAGGATAGTTGTAGTGGCTCCAAGCACAGGTTGTATACCCAGGAACAGCGGATGAGCCGTACCAGTGTGGACCGATACCTTGAAACTGTGGAGGAAACCACAACTGTTACCAGAACGGTGGTGACCTCCAATGGGGTGGTCACTTCCGATACCTCCAGTACGGCGACAACTTCGACCGTAACAAATTCTACGTCGAGCAACCAATCGTCTTCCGACTCCGCCTGGAGTAATTACGGCAGCGTCTCCAAGGGCAGTTGTACCGGCAGCACCTCCCTGCCCAATCCCAATCCCAGTGTCTCGAGTCAGGTATCTTCCAGCACGGCAAGCGGCACTCCGACTGTGCTTAGCACCTCCACTACTGGTCCGACTGTCGGTACTCCGGTCGTTACTACCTATTCCACTGGCGGTCATTCCAACACGCTAGCCGATACGGCTTATTACTATTACGAAACCGACTTGCGGGATTCGTCCCTGAACAACTGCACCTCCGGCTCCGGCACTAACGCGGATGTCTGTGAGAACAATGTGCCGGGTACCAGTTCAGACAACAATCCGAAGCAGCACATGACCACCTTCACCCTGGGCCTGGGAGTCGATGGCACTCTTGCCTATTCTCCCACCTACCAGACAGATACCTCCGGTGACTTCTATCAGATTAAGACCGGCGGCAAGGACTGGCCAGACCCCACCGTTAGTAAGGACGGTACTCGGGTTGATGACATGTGGCATGCTGCGGTAAATGGTCGGGGGGTCTATTTCAGTGCCAAGAATCCTGATTCCCTGGTGAATAGCCTGACCAGTGCTCTGGCCGGCATGTCGGCCCGCCTGGGGTACGGTACGGCAGCGGCTACCTCCAACCTGGAGCCAATCCTGGGGGATAACACCCTATTTGTAGCGAGCTACACTACCGCCTTGTGGACCGGCAACGTCCAGGCTATGTCCGTCAATCCCACCACCGGTGCTGTCAATCAGTCGGCCAGTTGGTGCGTTGAGTCGGTCGAAGCCAATACCACTTTGGGTGTTGCTGCTTGTACCGGTCGCTTGGCTGCCCAGGTTGGTTCTACCAGTGATAGTCGTAACATCTATTTCAAGAATGGTACGTCTCTCACCAGTTTCACCTACGATAATCTGGATTCCACCAAACAAGCTTGGTTTAATCCGGACAAATTGAACCAGTGGAGCACTTCATTCACTGCAGCAGACAAAGCTGCAGCGACAGGTGCCACCTTAGTCAATTTTCTGCGAGGCCGGACCCAGTACGAAAACCAGGCTAGCAATAGCGTCAAGCTGTACCGTGACCGTTCTGCAACCTTGGGTGACATTGTCGATTCCCAGCCGGTGTACGTAAAGGGAGTGAATACCTCCTACAGCGATCCGGGTCATAGCGCTTTTGTTACCTCCCAATCCACGACAGCTCCCAGCGTTTACATTGGTAGCAACGACGGCATGTTGCACTCATTCAATGCCGAAACCGGCGATGAGCGTTGGGCCTACGTGCCGACGCCGGTGATGCCGAAAATGTTCTGGTTGGCCGACTACAACTACACAACCAATCACCGCTTCATGGTAAACGGCAAGGTCTCCGTGATGACGGTATGTGTGGCCCATTGTTCCGATGTGGATCCGACTACCAAACTGAGCACGGCCGAGTGGCGTCGGATTCTCGTTGGCGGTCTAAATGGTGGCGGTCGAGGTTACTACGCTCTTGATGTGACCGATCCAACGGCTCCGAGAACGTTGTGGGAGTTCACATCCCTTGATGATGCCGATTTGGGCTACAGCTTCGGCAATCCGCTTGCTGTGAAGAAGTCTGATGGTACCTGGGTGATTCTGGTGACCTCCGGCTACAACAACGTGAGCCAGAGCAACGGTGATCCTTACGATGCGGCGGGGACCGGCTTGGGCTATCTCTACGTACTTAATCCCCTGACTGGAGCGGTCATCAGCAAGATTTCCACGGGAACGGGCAGTACCAGTACGCCCAGTGGCCTGGGGCGAATTTCGGCCTGGGCGGATAATCCAGCCAGTGATGCCACCATCAAGTATGTGTACGGTGGCGATTTGCTGGGTAACCTGTGGCGCTTCGACATCAATGCGGAGACTGCTGTGCGGTTGGCAACCTTTACCGATGCCAGTAACAATGTTCAGCCCATAACTACCCGCCCCGAATTGGCAGAGGTGGACACCCACCGGGTCGTCTATGTAGCCACGGGAAAATATCTGGAAGGGGCTGACCTGACCAATTCCCAGGTGCAGACTCTCTATGCGATCAAAGACGTAGACGCAGTGACGGCTCTAGATGCTCCTCGAGATGCTTTGGTTAAGCAGACCTTGGCCAATGACGGCTCGTCCCGTACCTTGACCAGCAATGCGGTGGATTTTGCAACTGGTTCAGGCTGGTATGTGGACTTTCCTGACACCGGGGAGCGTACCAACGTCGATCCGTCCCTGGTGCTGGGAACCCTGCTGGTTGCCACCAATGTGCCGACCAACGGTGTGTGTGAAGCTGGGGGCTACAGCTGGCTCAACTACTTCAATTACAAAAACGGCAGCTATGTTCCCGGGGCAACGGCCGCAGGTACCCGGCTGGGCAACGATATGACGACCGGTATCAACGTGGTCTGGATCAATGGCAAGCCAGTTCCCCTGCGGACTGGCAACTATTCTCCGCCGGCACCGGTTGGCAACATCCCGATCGGCGATTATTCCCTGCGGGCACACCGGGTGAACTGGCGGGAGGTCGTGAAGGAATAGGGTCTTCTCCTTTCGTCCCGGACAGCCCCGCCGTCACCAGCCGGCGGGGCTGTTTCATGTTGTAGTGCCGAGTAAGATTCACTCATGTTAACTACTCCCGAAATTGCCGCACCATCCGATGGGTGGGGTAATTACATTTGCCGTTGCCCCCCGTTGGTGTGGGCCCTAACGTGTTCCACCCTCTTTCATGGTGTGCTTATGCTGTTGCCCGCCGGGCAGTCCGGGGCAACGGTTGCGACTTCCCAGCTTTTGTCCGTGCAACTACGTTCTGCTCCTGTCCAGGACGCGTCTCCAGTAGCGGCTGTGGCGCTACCCGTGCTAAAGCCCCATTTACGCGATCACGTCATGCCCGCTATGCCGGCTCTGGAAACTGAGCCTGTTCCGGATGGGGGGGGTAAAGATAACCAGTCGACCGGTGACCCCGTACCTTTACCTCTCGGCGTGCCCTTGCCGCGCTATTTCGAGCGGAACGAGGTGACGCAAGCGGCGCGCCTGCAGGGGGATATTGAACTGGGATCCGTGGCCATGCCCGGCATCGAGGCCGGTGGCAAGGTTGCGTTCAGCCTTTACGTCAATGAACGGGGCGAAGTGGATCGGGGGGAGATTGACGTTTCCGGTGTTCCCGGCAGCCTGGCCGCGTTCGTGCTTAAACCCTTCCTGCGGGCTCGTTTCCAGCCGGCGGAAATCGATGGCGTGCCGGTCAAAACCCGGGTGCGCATCGAAGTTGAGGTGGCGTCGCTGTTTGAGATGCTGAAGGAAACGGAGCGTCGCTTGCCTTAGAGCTTTCCTGTGGTTTGGCGCTTGCTCGGCCTTATTCATTAGTATATTCTTATATACATGAATACCTCATCCCTCTTCCTCCGTCGCTGCCTGAGCCTGGCCCTGTCGCTGGCGGTTGGGTCCGTCGTGGCTGCCGAAACGTCCCCGAGCGAGTTGCCGACCCGGGTGGTGCAGCCCCGGGAAGTGGCCCTGACGCTGCCGGCGGAAGGGGTGGTGGAAGCCCTCTCCCAGGCCGTGGTGGCGGCCCAGGTGGCCGGCCGGGTGACCGAGATGCGGGTCGATGCCGGGCAGGCGGTGAAGAAGGGCGAAGTCATGCTGCGCCTGGACGTGCGCGAGGCGGCCGAGACTGCCGCCGGGGCCCAGGCGGCCCTGGTCAATGCCCGGGCCCAGTACGAGCGCAGCCGCAGCCTGCGACAGCAGAATTTCATCAGCCAGTCGGCCCTGGATAAGGCCAAGGCCGACCTGGACCTGGCCATGGCCAATGCCGGAGCCTCCGGCGCCAGCCAGAGCCACGGCACCATCACGGCGCCCATCAGCGGCCTGGTGGCGCGGCGCCATATCGAACTGGGGGAAATGGCGGCCCAGGGCCGGTCCCTGGTGACCCTCTACGACCCGGCGGGCTTGCGCGTGACGGTGGAAATTCCCCAGTACCGGCTGAAGGAACTGAAGGGCGGCAAGGATCTGCAGGGCCGCATCGAATTCCCGGAACTGCAGCGCCAGGTGGCGGCGGCCAAGGTGACCGTGCTGCCGGCGGCGGATGCCGCCACCCATACGGTCCAGGTGCGCCTCAACCTGCCCAGCGATGCCGCTTCCCTGCAGGATGTGCTGCCGGGCATGGCGGCCCGGGTCCATTTCGTCCTCGGCCGGGCGGTCAAGCTGACGGTGCCGGCCAGCGCCGTGGTGCGTCGCGGCGAGGTGGCCGGTCTTTATGTGCGCGACGGCCAGGGCCGTCTGTCCCTGCGCCAGCTGCGCCTGGGCCAGGCCGTCGGCGACGGCGAGGTGGAAGTGCTGGCGGGACTCTCCGCCGGCGAGACCATCGTCCTCGATCCGGTCCGGGGCGGCATCGCCCTGAAGCAGGGCGCAGCCCGCTAGACCCCGGCAGCACGCGACTCCAGTTTCCCCAGAAGCGGCAGAAGACCGCTCATCCACGCACCACGCCAACGGAGGAGACACCATGGCGCACATCATCATCATCGGCGCGGGCCTGGGCGGCATGCCCATGGCCTACGAAATGCGCGAACTGCTGCGCAACGGCGACAGGCTCACCGTCGTCTCCAACCAGTCCCGCTTCCATTTCGTGCCGTCCAACCCCTGGGTGGCGGTGGACTGGCGTCAGCGCCAGGACATCGAGCTGGAACTGGCGCCCCTGCTGAGCCGCAAGGGCATCGCCCTGGTCCAGTGCGGTGCCCGCCGGGTGCATCCGGAGCGTAACCAGGTGGAGCTGGAGGACGGCAGCAGCCTGGACTACGACTTCCTCATCATCGCCACCGGCCCCTGTTTGGCCTTTGACGAGATCGAGGGCCTGGGGCCCCAGGGCCATACCCAGTCCATCTGCCACGTGGATCACGCCCAGCAGGCGGCCGAGAGCTGGAAGAGCTTCGTCGCCGCGCCCGGCCCGGTGGTGGTGGGGGCGGTGCAGGGCGCCTCCTGCTTCGGCCCGGCCTACGAATACGCCTTCATCATGGAAACGGACCTGCGCAAGCGCAAGATCCGGGACCGGGTGCCCATGACCTTCGTCACCTCCGAGCCCTACATCGGCCACCTGGGCCTGGGCGGCGTCGGCGACTCCAAGGGCATGATCGAGTCCATGTTCCGCCAGCGCCACATCAAGTGGATCTGCAACGCCAAGGTGAGCAGGGTGGAAGCCGGCAGGATGTTCGTCACCGAGCACGACGAGGAGGGCAAGCCGAAGAAGGAGCACGAGCTGCCCTTCAGCTACTCCATGATGCTGCCGGCCTTCAAGGGCGTGGAGGCGGTGTTCGGCATCGAGGGGCTGACCAATCCCCGGGGCTTCGTCCTCATCGACGAGCACCAGCGCAACCCGCGCTATCCCAACATCTTCTCCGTCGGCGTCTGCGTCGCCATCCCCCCGGTGGAGGCGACGCCGGTGCCCACGGGCACGCCCAAGACCGGCTACATGATCGAATCCATGGTCACCGCCACGGCCAAGAACATCCGCGCCGTGCTGGACGGGCGTGAGCCCACCGAGAAGGCCACCTGGAATGCGGTCTGTCTGGCCGATTTCGGCGACTCCGGCGCCGCCTTCGTGGCCCTGCCCCAGATTCCGCCGCGCAACGTCAGCTGGTTCTCCGAGGGCAAGTGGGTGCATCTGGCCAAGGTGGCCTTCGAGAAGTATTTCCTGCGCAAGATGAAAACGGGGGCCACCGAGCCGGTCTATGAAAAGATCGTCATGGAGGCCCTGGGCATCATGAAACTGAAAGGCAAATAGCCTGGTTCATCCGGGCCGACACAGACATGGGAATTTCCGGCCGTATCGCCCACACCTTCCAGGCGTCCCCCATGACGCCCCTGCTGGCCCTGGTGCTGCTGCTCCTCGGGTTGTTCGCCGTCATGGTGACTCCCCGGGAGGAGGAGCCCCAGATCGACGTCACCATGGCCAACGTGGTGGTGCCCTTCCCCGGGGCCTCGAGCAAGGATGTGGAAAACCTGGTGGCCACCCCGGGGGAGCAGGTGCTCTCGCGCATGACCGGGGTGGACCATGTCTTTTCCGTCTCCCGCCCGGGCATGGCGGTGATCACGGTGCAGTTCGAGGTGGGGGTGAAGAACCAGGATGCCCTGGTGCGCCTCTACGACACCGTCCATTCCAACCGGGACTGGCTGCCGGCCAACCTGGGCGTCGGCGAACCCATCGTCAAGCCTAAGGGCATCGACGATGTGCCAATCGTCTCCCTCACCTTCTGGACTCGGGACAGCCGCCGCTCCGCCTTTGAACTGCAGCAGATCGCCCGCTCCGCCGAGGTGGAATTCAAGCACCTGGCCGGCACCCGGGACGTCACCACCCTGGGCGGGCCGGACCACGTCATCCGGGTCGCCATGGACGCCGAGCGCATGAATGCCTACGGCGTCACCGCCCAGGACCTGCGCGATGCCCTGCAGATCGCCAACAACGAGCAGCCTTCCGGCCGCCTGGTGGAGGGCGGGCGGGAAATGCTGGTGCACACCGGCACCCTGATCGAATCGGCCCAGGACGTGAAGAACCTGGTGGTGGCCGTGCGCAGCGAAGGCAGCATCCGCAAGCCGGTGTTCCTGGCCGACGTGGCCACGGTGGAGGACGGCCCGGACCAGCCCAAGCGCTACGTCTGGTTCGGCGCCGGCCCGGCGGCGGCCCAGCGGGGCATCGCCACGGGGGGCGAGGATGCTTCCCCGGACGGCACCTATCCGGCCGTCACCCTGGCCATTTCCAAGAAGCCCGGGGTCAATGCTGCGGACGTGGCCGACGCCGTCATCGCCCGGGCCGAGAGCCTCAAGGGCAGCCTCATCCCCGAGGGCGTGGAAGTCACCGTCACCCGCAACTACGGCGCCACCGCCACGGAGAAGGCCCAGAAGCTGATCGGCAAGCTGCTCTTCGCCACCGCCTTTGTCGTGCTGCTGGTGTTCTTCGCCCTGGGGCGGCGGGAGGCCCTCATCGTCGGCATCGCCGTCTCCCTGACCCTGGCCGCCACCCTGTTCGCCTCCTGGGCCTGGGGCTTCACCCTGAACCGGGTCAGCCTGTTCGCCCTTATCTTCTCCATTGGCATCCTGGTGGACGACGCTATCGTGGTGGTGGAGAACATCCACCGCTGGAAGCTGCTGCATCCCGAGAAGACCCTGCTGGAGCTGATCCCCGGGGCGGTGGACGAGGTCGGCGGACCCACCATCCTGGCCACCCTGACGGTGATCGCGGCCCTCCTGCCCATGGCCTTCGTCACCGGCCTGATGGGGCCCTACATGAGCCCCATCCCCATCAACTCCTCCCTCGGCATGGCCATCTCCCTGGCCGTGGCCTTCATCGTCACCCCCTGGCTGGCGGCCAAGCTGCTGGCCCACGGCGGCGGCCACGGGGCCGACGACGGCAAGGTGGCGGGCAAGCTGGACCGGCTCTTCCACAAGGTGCTGCCGCCCTTCCTTGACGAGCGTAGCGGCGCCGCCGCCCGCAAGAAGCTCTTTCTCGGGGTGCTGGCGGCCATCTTTCTCTCCGTCTCCCTGGCGGTGGTGAAGCTGGTGGTGCTGAAGATGCTGCCCTTCGATAACAAGAGCGAATTCCAGGTGGTGCTGGACATGCCCGTGGGCACGCCCCTGGAAGAGACCGCCCGGGTGCTGAAGGACATCGGCGCCGTGCTGCAGCAGGTGCCGGAGGTGACCGACTACCAGGCCTACGCCGGCACTGCCAGCCCCATCAACTTCAACGGCCTGGTGCGCCAGTACTACCTGCGCAGCGAGCCGGAGATGGGCGACATCCAGGTCAATCTGGTGGACAAGCACCACCGCTCCCGCCAGTCCCACGAGATCGCCGTGGCGGTGCGGGCCGAGATCGAGGCGGTGGCCCGCCGCGCCGGCGGCAACGCCAAGGTGGTGGAAGTGCCGCCGGGGCCGCCGGTGATGAGCCCCATCGTGGCCGAGATCTACGGGCCGGAAGAGGCCGGGCGCATCGCCGTGGCCAAGCAGGTGCGCGGCGTGTTCGAGAAAGCTCCGGATTTCACCAGCGTGGACGACTCGGTCCAGGCCGATGCGGAAAAAACCGTGCTGCGGGTGAACCAGACCAAGGCGGCCCAGCTCGGCGTGGCCCAGAAGGACATCGTCGAGGTGGTGCGCATGGGCCTGGCCGGCGAGGACGTGACTCCGGCCCACAACCAGGATTCCAAGTACGAGATTCCGGTGCGCATCACCCTCCCGGCCGAGGTGCAGAGCAGTCTGGACGCCCTGCTGCGGCTCAAGGTGCGGGCCCGTTCCGGCGCCCTGGTGCCGGTCTCCGAGGTGGTGGAAGTGCGCCGCCTGGCCCGGGAAAAAGCCATCTACCACAAGGACCTGCTGCCCGTGGTGTACGTCTATGGCGACATGGGCGGCGACCTGGACTCGCCCCTCTACGGCATGTTCGCCGCCCGGGGCGACATCGTCGGCATGAACCTGGACGGCCTCAAGGGCGCCGGCGGCACCCTGGCCGACACCTTCATCCGCCAGCCGGCGGACCCCTATGCCGGCTTCTCCCTCAAGTGGGACGGGGAATGGCAGATCACCTACGAGACCTTCCGCGACATGGGCGCCGCCTATGGCGTCGGCCTGATCCTCATCTACCTGCTGGTGGTGGCCCACTTCAAGAGCTATGTGACGCCGCTGATCATCATGGCGCCGATTCCCCTCACCATCATCGGCGTCATGCCCGGCCACGCCCTGCTGCGCTCCCAGTTCACCGCCACCTCCATGATCGGCATGATCGCCCTGGCCGGCATCATCGTGCGCAACTCCATCCTGCTGGTGGATTTCATCAAGGAAGAAACGGCCAAGGGCATGCCCTTCAAGGAGGCCATCGTCACGGCCGCCGCCGTGCGCGCCAAGCCGATCGCCCTGACCGCCCTGGCGGCCATGCTGGGCGCCCTGTTCATCCTCGACGACCCCATTTTCAACGGACTGGCCATCAGCCTCATCTTCGGCATCCTGGTTTCCACCCTGCTGACCCTGGTGGTGATCCCGGTGCTCTACTACGCCACTTTCAAGGAGCAACAACCATGACCTCGGAACGTCTCATCCGCATCTTCGCCGGCAGCTTCGTGCTGCTGTCCCTGGCCCTGGGGGTGGAAGCCAGCCCCCTGTTCGTCAATGCCAATTTCCTCTGGTTCACCGCCTTCGTCGGCGCCAACCTGCTGCAGAGCGGTTTCACCCGTTTCTGCCCCCTGGAAATGATGCTGCTGAAGGCCGGTGTGAAGCGTGGCTGCTGACCTAGGGTAACTCCCAGGTTGCTGATTAATATCCGCTTTTTCGTTATTTTCCGGAACCTCCCGGCCGTATGATGGTCCTTCGCTCAGGCCGGATCATTCGGTCCTGACAACGATTCGGGGGGATTCCATGAAAAATGCCAGCATCCGCTGGAAGCTTCTGCTTCTGGCCGCCGTTGCCGTACTCACCCTGGTGGTCATGGGCGGATTTTCCGCCCTGCAGAGCAGCCACCTCAACCGCCAGATGGTCGGAGCCCTCGACCGCCAGCAGACCTACCTGGAGGCGGTCAATACCGCCCGGGGCGTCCAGGTCGCTTTCAAGATCCAGGTGCAGGAATGGAAGAACATCCTGCTGCGGGGCAAGGACGCCCAGGCCTTCGACAAGCATCTGGCCGGCTTCGACAAGGAGGAGGCCCAGGTCATCGCCGGCCTGGAGAAGCTGGACGGCTTGGCCCGTCGCCTGGGCATCGCCGACCGGCTCAAGGTGGCCGAGGCGGGCAGCACCTTCGCCAAGCTGGGGCCGGCCTACCGGGCGGCGCTGAAATCCTACGAACGCACCGCTGGCGATCCGGCGGCGACGGTGGACAAGCTGGTGCGGGGCATCGACCGGGAGCCGACCCAGATGATCGACGGGCTGGTGGCCCAGATCCAGTCGGCGGCCGCCGAGAACGGCGCCGCCGAGCAGGCCGCCGCCGCTGCCACCTACCGCACCATGCTGCTCTGGCTGGGGGCCTTCCTGGCCCTGGCGCTGACGCTGCTGGCCGCTCTTTCCTTCTATCTGATCCGGGCCATCACCGGGCCGGTGCAGCTGCTGGAAGGCACCATCACCCGCATTGCCGCCACCGGCGACCTGACCCAGCGGGTGGGCATCGACCAGCGCGACGAAATCGGCCGCATGGCGGCGGCCTTCAACGACATGATGGGCAAGATGCACTCCCTGGTGGGGCAGGTGGCGGCCTCGGTCCAGACCGTGGACCACACCGCCGGCGAACTGGCCCACACTTCCGGGCTGCTCAACGACGCCTCCCATGCCCAGTCCGAGTCCGTGGCCAGCAACGCCGCCGCCATCGAGGAGCTGACGGTGGCCATCGCCACCGTGGCCGAAGTGGCCGGCGACGTCCATGGCCAGTCCCAGGAAAGCGTCAGCTCCACCAACGCCGGCAGCCAGCAGGTGAGCGAGCTGGTGGCCGAGATTCACCGCATCCGCGACACGGTGGATGACGTGGCCCGGGTGGTGGAGGACTTCGTGCACAGCACCAGCGCCATCACCCACATGACCCAGGAAGTGCGGGAGATCGCCGATCAGACCAACCTGCTGGCCCTGAATGCCGCCATCGAGGCGGCCCGGGCCGGCGAGGCGGGCCGGGGCTTCGCCGTGGTGGCCGACGAGGTGCGCAAGCTGGCGGAAAAATCCGGCGGCTCCGCCTCCGAGATCGCCCGCCTGGCCAGCGCCATCGTCAGTCAGACCGACCAGGTGCGGGCGGCGGTGGGGGCCGGGCTGCAATCCATCGAAGCCAGCGCCGGCCTGGCCGGCGGCGTCGAGGGCACCCTGGAGCAGGCCCGGGGCAAGGTGGAGCAGGCCAGCCGCGGGGTCGATGAAATTGTCCTCTCGGTGCGGGAGCAGCAGGTGGCCAGCACGGAAATCGCCCAGAACATGGAGCGCATTTCCTCCTCGGCGGAAGAGGCCAGCGAAGTGGCCGGGCAGATGAGCCAGTCCGCCGTGCAACTGCGTTCCGCCGCCGGCGGTTTGAGTACGGCCATCGCCGGCTTCCGCGTCTAACCCCCGTCGCGCAGGAAATATGCAAAAGCGCCCGCCCGGGCGCTTTTTTTCATGCCGCGAGGGGGTTAAACTAACTATGACTTTAGTATGAAGAGGCCGCCCGGCAGAGGCGGCCGGAACGACATCAATCACCAGAGGAAACAGTATGGAAATCGGCTTCATCGGTCTTGGCATCATGGGCCGCCCCATGGCTCTCAACCTGCTCAAGGGCGGCCACGGCGTCCATGTCTGGGCGCGCCGGCCCGAATCCATGGCGCCCCTGCTGGAGGCCGGCGCCGTCGGCTGCAGCAGCCCGGCGGCCGTAGCCGGCCAGGTCGAGGTGGTCATTTCCATGGTGGCCGATGCCCCCGACGTGGCGCAGGTGATGCTGGGCCCCGATGGCGTTGCCGCCGGCGCCGAGGGGGCCGGCAAGCACGGTCTGGTGGCGGTGGACATGAGCACCATCGCTCCCGCCGCGGCCCGTGACCTGGCCGCCAGGCTGCAGGCCCGGGGCGTGGACTTCGTCGATGCTCCGGTCTCCGGCGGCGAGGTGGGGGCCATTGCCGGCAGCCTTTCCATCATGGCCGGCGGTTCCGCCGAAGCCTTTGCCAAGGCCCTGCCGGCCTTCCTCTGCCTGGGCCAGAACGTGGTCCACGTGGGCGCCGCCGGCGCCGGCCAGGTGGCCAAGGCCTGCAACCAGATCGTCACCGGCATGGGCGTGCTGGCGGTGGCCGAAGCCTTCAACTTCGCCCGCCAGGCCGGGGTGGACCCGGCCAAGGTGCGCGAGGCCCTGCTCGGCGGCTTCGCCTACAGCCGCATCCTGGAGAACCACGGCCAGCGCATGCTGGAGCGCAACTTCAAGCCCGGCTTCAAATCCTGGATGCACCAGAAGGACCTCAACATCGTCATGCAGAGCGCCCATGAACTGGGCCTGTGCCTGCCCGGCGCCGCTGCCACGGCCCAGATGTTCAACGCCATGGTCGGTTCCGGCCTGGGGGAGGAGGATTCGGTGGCGGTGCTGAAACTGCTGGAGCGCCTTTCCGGCCGGACCGACGGGGCCGACTGAGAACCCGCCGGCCATGCCCAAACCCTTGTTCCCGGGGCGTCGTTGGCCCGTCGCGCTGCTGCTCATGGTGGCGGCGGCCCTGGCCCTGATCTGGACCTTCCTGTTGCGGGAAAACCGCCTCTTCGCCGAGGAGCGGCAGCAGCGCTTCGAGGCGGAGCGTCGGGTGGTGGCCGACCTGGTGGCGGAAAACCTGCTGCGCCAGTTGCAGCGCCTGGACGACGTGCTCCTGCTCCTGCGTAGCGAATACGTGGCCGAGCGCAAGTCAGTCGACACCACCATCGCCCTGCTGCGCCAGGGCTCCCTGCAGGAGCTGGGGGCCCGGGTCACCGTCATCGACCGGGACGGCTACGTCGCCACCTCCGATGCCCCCCGCCGTCCCGGCGAGCGGGTCTATCTGGGGGACCGGGACAACTACGTCCATTTCTCCAGCGGCGGCCGCGACAGCCTCTACATCAGCGGGCCGGTCCAGGGGCGCATGACCGGGGCGCCGGGGGTGCAGCTGTCCCGCCCCATCTTCGATGCCCGGGGCCAGTTTGCCGGGGTCGTCGCCTTCTTCATGGAGCCGCGCCAGCTCACCGCCTTCGTCCAGCACCAGGACCTGGGGCCGGACGGGGTGTTGACCCTGTATTCCGCTGCCGGCAAGGTCCTGGGCCGCTCCCGGGAAATGGAAAAGCACCTGGGCAAGCAGCTCAGCGACGAGTTGTTCGGCCCCTTCAAGAAAAGCTCCCACGGCCTGGTCACCCGGGTTTCGGCCCTGGACGGCATCACCCGCACCGTCGCCTACCGCTGGCTGGACCGCTATCCCCTGCTGGTGATGGTGGCCGTGTCGCCCCGGGGCCTGGAGGAGGAACTGCTGGCCCAGCGCAACGCCAACCTGCGCAAGGGCATGCTGCTGTCCCTGCTGGTGCTGCTGTGCGGCGGCGCCGTCGCCTTCTACCAGCTGCGCCGGGACCGGCTCGAAACCATGCTGGCCCGGGAGCGGGGCCATTTCATCGAAGCCCAGCGGGTGGCCAACCTGGGCAGTTGGGAGCGGGACATTCCGGGCAACCAGGTGTGGTGGTCCGACGAGACCTACCGCATCCTGGGCTATCTGCCGGATAGCCAGAAGCCCTCCCTGCAGGCCTTCCTGGCCCGGGTCAATCCCCGGGACCGCAAGCGCATCGAGGTCAACTTCGCTCAGGTGCGGGAGCAGGGCGGTTCCCTCGACATCGCCTGCCGCCTGCTGTTGCCGGGCAATGTGGAGCGCTACGTGCACCTGGGTGGTCGCGCCGAACGGGACGAAAACGGGCGCCCCAGCCGCCTCACCGGCACCTTGCAGGACGTCACCGACTACATGAACATGCAGCAGGCCCTGGCCGATGCGGAGGAGCGCTGGAAGTTCGCCCTGGACGGGGCCGACGCCGGGGTCTGGGACTGGTTCGTGGCGGACAACCGGGCCTATTTCTCGCCGCGCTGGAAGGCCATCCTGGGCTACCGGGACGAGGAACTGCCGAGCCGCCACGAGGAGTGGCTGGAGCGCCTGCATCCGGACGACCGGGAACGGGCCATGGCCGCCGTCACCGACCATTTCGCCGGGCGCACGCCGGTGTACGAGATGGAATTCCGCCTGCGCCACAAGGACGGCAACTACCGCTGGGTGCTGAGCCGGGGCAAGGTCTGCGCCCGGGACCCGGAGGGCCGGCCCCTGCGCATGCTCGGCATCATCTCCGACATCTCGGCGCGCAAGCAGGCCGAGCTGGACCTGGCCCGCAGCGAAGCCATGCAGCGTTCCCTGGTCTCGGCCATGGCCGAGGGCGTGGTGGTGCAGGACCAGGCAGGCAAGATCATTTCCGCCAACGCCTCGGCCCGGCGCATCCTGCGCATCGGCGAGAACCTGGTGGGCCTGGATTCCACCGACCCGGAATGGCAGGCGGTGCGGGAGGACGGCAGCCCCTTCCCCGGCCGCGACCATCCGGCCATGGTCACCCTGCGCACCGGCGTCTCCTGCGACAACATCATCATGGGCCTGCACCGGCCCGACGCCGGCCTCATCTGGCTCAGCGTGAACAGCCGGCCCCTCAACTTCGCCGACGAGCGGCAGCCCTTCGCCGTCGTCACCTCCTTCGCCGACATCACCGAGATCAAGGCGGCGGAACTCTCCAGCCGCATCTACCGGGACGTGCTGGAGCGGGCCGGCCGGGCCATTCTCATCACCGACGGCGACGGCACCATCAACAACGTGAACTCCGCCTTCGTCAGCCTCCTCGGTTACAGCCGGGAGGAGTGCCTGGGCCGGCGCACCGGCTTCTTCCGCTCCAACCGCCACAGCCCGGAATTCTTCTCCCGCATGTGGCAGGCCCTGAAGACCCGGGGCGAGTGGCGCGGCGAAATCTGGAACCGGCGCAAGACCGGCGAAGCCATCCTGGTGGAGCTGGACATCCGCTCCGTCACCGACGCCCAGGGCGGGGTGCGCCAGTTCGTCGCCGTGTACCAGGACGTCACCGAGCTGCGCCGCAGCCAGGAGGAAATGTGGCGCCTGGCCCACCATGACCCCCTCACCGGCCTGCCCAACCGCTCCCTCTTTCTCGAGCGCCTGGATCAGGCCCTGGCCCACGCCCGGCGCCAGGGCGAGCGGCTGGGCCTGCTCTACATGGACCTGGACGGCTTCAAGAGCGTCAATGACACCTACGGCCACCAGGCCGGCGACACGGTGCTGCAGGAGGTGGGGCGCCGCCTGCAGAATGCCGTGCGCACCAGCGACACGGTGGCCCGCCTGGCCGGCGACGAATTCGCCGTGCTCCTCGCCCACCTCTCCGTTGAGGACGATCTGGAGCGGGTGATGGGCGAGATCGAAAACGCCGTCGCCCGCCCGGTGATGTGGCAGGGCCAGGAACTGCGGGTCGGCGTTTCCATCGGCAGCGCCGTCTTCCCCGACCAGGCCGACGTGGCCGAATCCCTCATCGGCGCCGCCGACCAGGCCATGTACCTGGCCAAGCAGCAGCACCGCCAGGCCGCCGGCCCCGGCGGCGCCCCATCCCCATCCCTTCAGTCACTGCATTCCACATGACCGCCAGCTCCTCCGCCAAACCCGCCGTCGGCTTCATCGGCCTCGGCGTCATGGGCCGCCCCATGGCCGGCCACCTGCTCGACGCCGGCTATTCCCTCACCGTGTGGGGCCGCCGCCCGGCCAGTACTGAGCCCCTGGCCGAAATGGGCGCCGCCGTCGCCGCCACCCCGGCCGAGGTCGGGCGCCGGGCCGAGATCGTGTTCACCGTGGTCACCAGCGGCAGCGACGTCAAAAGCGTGGTCCTCGGCGAAGCCGGCCTCATCGAAGGCCTGGCCCCCGGCAGCGTGGTGGTGGACATGAGCACCATCGCCCCCGGCGATGCCCGGGAGATCGCCGCCGCCCTGGCCGCCCGGGGCATCCACTTCCTCGACGCCCCCGTTTCCGGCGGCGAGCAGGGCGCCATCCACGCCACCCTGGCCATCATGGCCGGCGGCGACGCCGCCGTACTGGAGCGGGTGCGGCCCCTGCTGCTGCGCCTGGGCAAAACCGTGGTGCACATCGGCGACAACGGCGCCGGCCAGGTGGCCAAGGCCTGCAACCAGATGATCATGGTGGCCGCCATCCAGGCCTGCGCCGAAGCCATGCACCTGGCCGCCGCCAGCGGCGTGGACACCTCCCGCCTGCGCGAAGCCCTGCTCGGCGGCTCCGCCGGCAGCCGGGTGCTGGAGGTGATGGGCGAGCGCATGGCGGAGCGGGACTTCGCCGCCGGCATCGAGGCCCGGCTGCACCACAAGGATTTCGGCATCCTCCTGACCGAGGCCCACGCCCTGGGCGCGCCCCTGCCGGTGGCGGCCCAGGTGGGCCAGCAACTCAACGCCCTGATGGGGCAGGGCATGGGCAAGGACGACACCTCCTCCCTGCTGCGGGTGCTGGAGGGGAAGGGCTAGTTTCGACGGTGTTGATCTGATCCGGGCATTGGCCCGGGAGGCAATGGGGACGGGCGTTTTCACCGGGGTATGGTGGGAATGGCCGTCCTTTTTGGTTGGTGGGGGGCTTTGTTTCTGGGGGATTGGTTGGGCGCGGATTGTTGATTTTGCGGCTGTATTCCGCGCCTGACACGCGGGTTACTTATTCTTGTCTCGCCAAGAATAAGTAACCAACAAGAAGGCGACCCTCACCCCCGGCCCTGCGGGCTCCCCTGCGCTGCTCAGTCGAGCGGGGCGGCTGCGGAACTCGGTCCCTGCGGGACCTCAGACAGTCCTCGCCGAAAGCCCCCCCGCCCGCCTTGCGCTGCTCGGCTGGGGTGGAAGGGATTGATTTCCTCGTGGATACTCTTGGATATGCCACGTTCCCGACAGCATGGACTGTACTAATTTCACGAGATTTTTGGTGGAACGTGCTTCAATAAGACTAAGTAAAATTTTCTATTTTTTTTGTCGGAGTTCTTCTCATGAAACTCGATAACAGCACTTATTCCGTCGCAGAATTACGCGACATGCTTAATCGTAAAGATTTGCTTGTTAATAGTACTTATCAGCGTGGTGCTGGGCTGTGGCCTTCAAGTGCCAGAAGCTATTTCATTGATACCATTCTTATGGGTTTTCCGTTTCCTAAACTTTATTTTTTTGAAACGCTAGATAGGTCTTCTCGTCGAATAATTAGAGAAATCGTTGATGGGCAACAACGAATTACGTCAATAATAGATTTTATTCAAAATAAATTCCGCTTGACATCTGTTTCTCGTCAATTTCAAGGTTTGAAATTTTCTGATCTTCCTGATGATATTCAAATGGAGTTTTTGTCGCATCCAATTCCGGTTGATGTTATCCGCAATGCAAGTAAAGCAGAAATTCTAGAAATGTTTCGTCGGATGAATGCATACACCCTTCCTTTAAATGATGCTGAAAAAAGACATGCTCAGTATCATGGGAAATTTAAGTGGTTTGTTACTACTCTTACTGACGAGTTATCTGAGGTTGTTGTTGGGTTTGATATTTTGACAAACCGTCAGATTGTGCGGATGGCAGATGCTGAACTTATTGCAGAAATGGTGTTGAGCCTTGAATCGGGAATTATTAGTACTAGTCCAACGTTGTTAAACAAGCTGTACTCTGGTTATGATGATTCTTTCGAGAAAGAAAGTGAGTATGGTGGTTTGATTAGAGAGTTTTTTGATTTTATCAATCAACAATTGACTGACTTTAAAGGGTCGTTTCTGATGAAGTCTTATACAGTCCATACCTTATTTTGTGCTTATGTTCTCAATAAGGTTGGGCTTCCGGATGAGTTTGGTGAGATTGGTTTGGAATCAATTGGTCGGCCGTATAACAATATTGATATTGCACGAGAGCAGTTAAGGGCTCTTTCGTTTGCTCACGAGAGTAAAGATATCGAAGGGAATTTCAAAGACTATGTTCTGGCTATCGAAGGGGCCACAACAAGAAAGCCTAGTCGGCTCACGAGAACTAGATTTTTGGCTAAGGCGCTTAGAGGTGATCTGCCGATTTGAGAGGTTTCCCGTGGATTTGATCATTCAGTTTAATCGATTAAATGCGCGCCTTGCTATGGTGGAGAGTCGATTTACTGACTTCCGAAAAAATATGCCACTTCGGTTAGAGCACAAGGACTGGATGTTCCTCGAAGGGCTTATGTCTGCTACTTGGCAATACTGGTGCCATTTTTGTAGAACGGTAGTTGTTCAGTCTGCTCTTGGGGCAAAAACTGCAGGCGGTGTCGTTCTTCCTCCTTGTGCAAACTCATGGGAAGAGGTTTCTGCTGCGGCTATTTTGGCCGCCAAAAATAGGCCGATTGTTCCGGGGGAAATGAACGCAGCCTTACGTCGTGAGCCAACATGGGGGGATACAAACAAACTATTGAATATCGTCCAAAAATTGCCATTGGCAAACCGGCTACAGTTAGCTCAGTCATTTGGCGCTAGTGGCTATATTTTGCATATTCAAACAGTGAGAAATGCTGCGGCACATCGCCATCACCAGAACACTGCTGATGTTCTGAATTTGGGCCCATTTTATATTGTTTCACGATTGAGGCATCCCACTGAGGCGCTTCTTTGGCTAGAACAGAATAGTAAAAATTTTGCTTTCTTGTTTTGGCTGGATGATATGAAGATGGTTGCACATATGGCGGTTCAATAATTTCATTGGTTTTATAGTTCAAATTTCTTGAATGAACTTTGATGAGGTTGCTCTTCATCCGCCCTGTGCTGCGCCAAACCGGGCTCGCCTTTTCTTTGGTTACTCTTCTTTTGGCGAAGCAAAAGAAAGCAACCCGCGCGTCAGGCGCGGAACACAGCGGTCGCTAAACCCACCACGCCCGAAGACTCAAACCGGCATCCACGCGCCCATAGTCCCGGAAACAACAGCGCCACCACCCAATAACGACGCCACTTTCCGCCATGCCATGGCTGGAAGGGCCGTCCCTCCTGCCTTGCAGGCCGGGTGCCAGGCGTCCGGCGGCGCCCTGCCCGACACCGCCCCGATTGCCCCGCCCCGAGGGGAGCGCTATCATTCGCGCCTGCCCGGCAAACGGGCAAGCCCATTCCATTTGAGTTAGGTCTGTATGTTGGAGATTGCCGCAATCCGATAACTCCGTCTGGCCCCGCCGGCCGCGAGTTATCGATATGCCCATAGCGTCGATGGCGCCTCTCGGAGGCTGCCGTCGTGTGTGCATTTGATTGCGGAACAATCCAACATGAATCTTTCCAAGCCCGAGCAGCGGACGTTGCACGTCCTCGCCAAAGGCGGCCATATCGAACATCACCGCGATGCTTCCGGCCGCATTACCCACGTCGATTGCTATACCCGCGAAGGTTTCGTCCTCAGCGACTGCACCTTGCCGGTGTTCAAGAAGCTGAAAGCCAAGCGTCTCATCGCCTCCCTGGACGGCCGGCCTTACCGGATCAACCGGGCCGGCCTGGGGGCCGTGCGCGGCCAGCTCGACAACCAGTAATCCTCTCGCGCCACCGCCCGGCCCGGGGCCCTACTGGCGGCCGGGCGGCACGGCGCCTGCATTGCAAAAAGGAATTCATCACATGACCATCACCATTCGTCCCGAAGAGCCGGCCGACAGCGCCGCCATTTTCGACCTGACCCGCCTGGCCTTTGCCACGGCGGCCCACAGCGCGGGCACCGAGCAGTTCATCGTCGGCGCCCTGCGAGATAGCGGCAGGCTCAGCCTTTCCCTGGTGGCGGAGGAGGGCGGGCGCCTTCTCGGCCACGTGGCCTTTTCGCCGGTGACCCTGAGCCCGGCCGCTCCCGGCTGGTTCGGGGTCGGCCCCATCTCGGTGCTGCCAGAGCATCAGGGCTGCGGCATCGGCAGCCGGCTGATGCGGCACGGCCTGGAGGAACTGCGCCGGCGCGGCGCCGCCGGCTGCGTGCTGGTGGGGGAGCCGGCCTTCTACGGCCGCTTCGGCTTCGTCCAGGCGGCGCCGCTGCTGCTGCCGGAGGTGCCGCCCGAGTACTTCCAGGCCCTGGCCTTCCAGGGGCCGTTGCCGGCCGCCAGCGTCGCCTTCGATCCGGCCTTCTTCGCCACCGCCTAGCCGTAGCGGTCCGCTGCCTGACAGCGGCACCATCGCCACCAACAAGAAGGGGCGGTCTTTCCCACCGTTGCACGGTGGGGAGGCCCGTCCCTTCTGCCTTCCCTGGCGGTGCTTCGTGACGGCCTTATTTCTCCGTGTGCTCCCCGTCCACCGGCCACAGGCCGTGGCCGTCCAGGTATACCCGGTAGCGGCTTTCCAGGGCGTCGAGGCGGCTCTGGTTGGCGGCGAGGCGGGCTTCGTTGGCCTGGCGCTGGGCGGTGAGCAGTTCGGTGATGCCGGCTTCGCCCAGCTGGTAGGCCCGGGCCATGAGGGCGGCGGCCTGTTCGATGCGCTGGGCGGCATCCTCGGCCCGACGCCAGGATTCGTAGGCGGCCCGGGCGTTGGCCAGGAGGGCGGCCACTTCGGCGTTGATGCGGGCCAGGGTGGCGGCCTCCCGGCTGGCGGCGGCGCTGGCGTAGGCGGCGTCGCGGCGGGCGGTGGCGCTGCGCAGGCTGCCGGAGAAGGGGATGGAGATGCTGACCCCGGCGATGCGTTCCTCGCCGCCCTTGTCGGAGCCCACGTGCACTCCCAGGGTGGGGTCGGGCATCCGCTCGGCGTCGGCCCGGTTGGCCACCAGCCGGGCCTGTTCGCTCTCGGCCCGGGCCAGCATCAGCTCGTGGTTGTGTTCCAGCAGGTGCTCGCGCCACTCGGCCTCTTCCAGGGGCAGGGGCTCGCTGGGGGCCACCTGCCTAGGCTGGGGCAGGCTGGGGAAGCGGGCCGCCAGGTCGGCTTCGGCCACCTGGCGGCGCAGGCGGGCCTGTTCCAGGGCGGCCTGGGCCTGGGCGGCGGCGGCTTCGGCCTGCATCAGTTCCAGGCGCGGCGCGTCCCCCAGCTGCACGCGGCGGGCGGTGACCTGGCGCTGGCGGGCCAGGGATTCGCTCTGGCGCTGCCACTGGGCGGCGCCTTCGTTTTCCCGCAGCCAGATGAACCAGTAGCGCAGCAGGCTGCGGGAGGTTTCGTGCAGGGTGTCGCCCAGGGCCACCTTGGCCATGGCTTCGCCGTTGGCGCCGAGCTGCTCGTCGAGGGCGGCCTTGCCGGGCAGGCGGATGCCCCGCTCGATGCCGCCGCTCCATTCCCGGTAGCGTTCGTTGGCGGCACCATTGACGCCGTTGACGTTGCGCCGCTGGCTGCCGACCCGGGCGGTCCATTCATAGGGGCCGGCTTCCAGGCGCTTGCGGTTCTCGCCCTCGGCTTCCAGCATGGCTTCGGCGGCCTTGGCCTGGGGCGCGAGGCGGATGGCGTTGACCGCCGCTTCCCGCGGCGGCAGGTCGGTGGGGTAGGCCAGGGGCGGCGGTTCGGCGGCCTGGAGGGCGGCGCTGCAGAGCAGGGCAGCCAGGGGCATCAGTTTCAGCATGGGGCCCATTACAGCCTCCCGGATTGCTGGACCGGGGCGGTCCAGTAGTAGATGTCGGCGCCGGTGAATTGCTGGCGCAGGTCCCGCAGCAGGTCGTGCACGTGGGTGCCGGCCATGAGGGCCTGGATGCGGAAGCGGCGGGCCCGGCCGCGCACCCGTTCGGCGGCGGTTTCGTAGGCGATGTCGCCGCCGTGGGCATCCACCGGGCGGGAGGTGAAATGGCCCACGGTCTCGGCCCGGTCGAGGAGGAAGTCCACCACCGCATCTTCCAGATTGGGGTGGATCACCAGGGTCAGGCAGGTATCCACGGGGCGATTGTTTGCGCTCATGGCCGTTCTCCCGGAGTGTTGTCGAAGCCGAAGCGGCGGTAGAGGATGGGCAGCAGCAGCAGGGTCAGCAGGGTGGAGCTGAGCAGGCCGCCGATGACCACGATGGCCAGGGGCTTCTGGATCTCGGAACCGGGGCCGCTGGCGAAGAGCAGGGGCACCAGGCCGAAGGCGGCGATGGAGGCCGTCATCAGCACCGGGCGCAGGCGCCGCCTGGCCCCTTCCCGCACCACCTGCTCCAGGGGCAGGCCCTGGGTGCGCAGCTGGTTGAAGTAGGTGAGCATCACCACGCCGTTGAGCACGGCGATGCCGAGCAGGGCGATGAAGCCGACCGAGGCGGGCACCGACAGGTACTGGCCGGAAAGCAGCAGGGCGAAGACGCCGCCCACCAGGGCGAAGGGGATCATGGCCAGGACCAGGCCGGCCTGGCGCAGGGAACCGAAGGTGGAAAAGAGCAGCATGAAAATCAGGCCCAAAGCCACCGGCACCACCAGCATCAGGCGCTGGGCGGCCCGCTGCTGGTTCTCGAACTGGCCGCCCCAGACGATGCGGTAGCCCTGGGGCAGCTTCAGCTGCTGGGCCACCTTGGCCTGGGCTTCCTCGACGAAGCCCACCAGGTCCCGGTCCCGCACGTTGGACTGGATCACCACGTAGCGCTGGGCGTTTTCCCGGTCCACCTTGACCGGGCCTTCCACCCGCTCGATCTTGGCCACCTGGGACAGGGGCACGGTGCGGACATTGGCGCCTTCGCCGGGCAGGGACAGGCGCAGGTCGGCGAAGCGCTCGACGCTGGTCTTGTAGTCCGGGCCGCCCCGCAGCAGCACCGGGGTGCGCCGTCCCGGCTCCACCACCAGGCCGGCGGGCAGGCCTTCCACCAGGGTCTTGAGGGCGTTCTGCACGTCTTCAATGGGCAGGCCCAGACGGCCGGCGGCGAGGCGGTCGATCTCCACCTTGAGGTACTGCACCCCTTCGTTCTTCAGGGTGAACACGTCCTCCGCGCCCTTGATGCCCTTGAGCAGGGCGACGATGCCGTCGGCGGCGTGATTGAGCTGGTCCAGATCGGTGCCGAAGACCTTCACCGCGATGTCGCCGCGCACGCCGGTGAGCATTTCCGAGATGCGCATGTCGATGGGCTGGGTGAAGGTGTAGGCGATGCCGGGGAAGTCTTCCATCACCTGGCGCAGCTGGTCGGTGAGCCAGTCCTTGTCCGGCTGGCGCCATTCGTCGATGGGCTTGAGCACGAGAAAGGTGTCGGTCTGGTTGAGGCCCATGGGGTCCAGGCCCAGTTCGTCGGAGCCGACCCGGGCGATGATGTTCTTCACCTCCGGCACCCGCTCCAGGATGGCTCGCTGCACCCGCTGATCCGTTTCCACCGTCTCCTCCAGGCTGATGGAGGGCAGCTTTTCCAGCTGGATGATGAGGTCGCCCTCGTCCATGGTGGGCAGGAAGGTCTTGCCCAGCAGGGTGTAGGCACCGATGGCCAGCACCAGCAGGGCCAGGGCGGCGACCACCACCTGCCGGGTGTGGGCCAGGGCCCAGTCCAGGGCCGGGGCGTAGGCGGCGTTGAGTTTCTGCACCAGCCAGGCCTCGTGGTGGCCGCCCCGTTGCATGAGCATGGAGGCCAGGGCCGGGATGACGGTGAGGGCCAGCAGCAGGGAGGAGACCAGGGCGAAGACGATGGTCAGGGCCACCGGGATGAAGAGCTTGCCTTCCAGCCCCTCCAGGGTCAGCAGGGGCACGAAGACGATGACGATGATGGCGATGCCGGAGGCCACCGGCACCGTCACCTCCCGCACCGAGCGGTAGATGACGTGTAGCAGGGGCAGGCGGGCGGAGGTATGGGGGCTGGAGAGGTGGCTCTCCACGTTTTCCACGATCACCACCGCCGCATCCACCAGCATGCCGATGGCGATGGCCAGGCCGCCCAGGCTCATCAGGTTGGCGGAGAGGCCGAAGTACTGCATGAGGATGAAGGTGAGCAGGGCCGAGAGGGGCAGGATCACCGACACCACCAAGGCCGCCCGCAGGTTGCCGAGGAAGGCCAGGAGCAGGATCACCACCAGCACGATGGCCTCGCCCAGGGCCTTGGAGACGGTGCCCACGGCCCGCTCCACCAGATGGCCCCGGTCGTAGAAGGGCACGATGCTGACGCCTTCGGGCAGGGTGGCCTGGATCTCGGCCAGCTTGGCCTTCACCTGGTCCACCACCTGCTGGGCGTTGGCGCCGCGCAGGCCCAGCACCAGGCCTTCCACCGCCTCGCCCTGGCCGTCCTTGGTCACCGCGCCGTAGCGGGTGAGGGCGCCGAAGCGCACCTCGGCCACGTCGCCCACCCGCACCGGATTGCCACCGCGCTGGGCGATGACGATGGCGCGCAGGTCATCCAGGCTGTGCACGGCCCCTTCGACCCGCACCAGCAGGGTTTCCTCGCCCTCGGTGAGGCGGCCGGCGCCGTCGTTGCGGTTGTTGCCTTCCACCGCCTGGCGCAGTTCGTTGAGGCTGACGCCCCGGGCGTTGAGGGCCGCCGCGTCGGGCACCACCTCGAAGGCCTTGGCGTGGCCGCCCAGGCTGTTCACGTCGGCGACGCCGCGCAGGGTGCGCAGCTGGGGGCGGATGGTCCAGTCCAGGATGGTCCGTTTCTCCTCCAGGGAGAGGGGGCCTTCCACGGTGAACATGAACATTTCGGAGAGGGGCGTGGTGATGGGGGCCAGGCCGCCGCTGGCGCCGGGGGGCAACTCGACGCCGCCGAGGCGCTCGGCCACCTGCTGGCGGGCCCAGTAGATGTCGGTGCCGTCCTCGAAGTCGATGGTGACGTCGGCGATGGCGTATTTGGAGGTGGTGCGCAGGATGCGCTGCTTGGGGATGCCCAGCATTTCCTGCTCGATGGGCACCACGATGCGGGCCTCCACCTCTTCCGGGGTCATGCCCGGCGCCTTCATGATGATTTTCACCTGGGTGGTCGAAACGTCGGGGAAGGCGTCGATGGGCAGGTTGTGGAAAGCCATGATGCCGGCGCCCACCAGCAGGGCCGTCAGCACCAGCATCAGGAGGCGCTGGGCCAGGGAGAATTCGACCAGGCGGGAGAGCATTATTGGGCGCTCCCGGCATCGCCCGCGGCAGTGCTCCAGGCGGACTTGAGGGCGCTGACGCCCTTCACCGCCACCGCCGCGTTGGCCGCCAGGGCGCTGCCGCTCACCAGCACATCGGCGCCGGCGTTACCGGCCACGCTCACCGGGGTGGCCTGGAAGCCGGGCCTGGCGCCGGCCGTCTGCACGAAGACCCAGGCCTGGCCGGCCTGGCGCACCACGGCGGCCTGGGGGATGCGGTAGGTGGCGCTCTTGCCGGCAGTGGCGCCGGCCTGGGGCGCCGCGGCCACCGTGGCTTCCACCATCTGGCCCGGGTGCAGGGAGTCGAGACCCGCGTCCATCCTCGCCCGCAGGGTCACGGTCTGGCTGCCGGGGCTGATCTGGCGGCCCACGTTGATGAGCTTGCCGCTGGCCTCGCTGCCGGCGATGCGCACCGCCGCCCCTTCCTTCAGGTTGCCGGCCAGGGCGGCGGGGGCCTGGATTTCCAGCCACAGGGGATTCAGTTGGGCCACGGTGAACAGGGCGGTGGCCGCCTCCACCCGGCTGCCCACGGCGGCGCTGGCTTCCAGCACCACGCCGTCCAGGGGCGCGCTGACCGCCACTTCCGGGGTCAGGCTGCCGCCGCCGGCGGTGGCGCCGGCAATGCGCAGTTCGGCCTGCAGTTCCCGCGCCGCCACCGCCGCCTGGGCCTGGCTGGCGCGGCTGGCCTGGAGCCGGGCTTCGGCGATGATGCCTTCCTTGAACAGCTGTTCGTCCCGGGCCAGGCTGCGCTGGGCCAGGTCGGCCTGCTGCCTGGCCTGCAGGTAGTCCCGTTGCACCTGCAAGAGGCCCGGGCTGGCCAGGCGGGCCAGCATCTGGCCCTTCTTCACCGTCTGCCCGGCCACGGCGCCCACCTGGGTCAGCAGGCCGGCCAGGGGCGCCGCCACCACCCGCATCTGCTCCACCGGCACCACCACCTTGGCCGGCAGGCCGGCGGCGCTGCCCGTATCGGCGGCGGCCAGGGGCCGGGTTTCCACCCCCAGGGCCTTGGCCTGGGCGGGGGCCAGGGCAATGAAGTCGGCCGGGTTGGCGGCCCGGGCCGGGAAGGCCAGGGCGCAGAGCAGGGCGACGGCGGCGAGGCTGAAGCTGGGGGAAGGATGGCGACGGTTCATGGCGGCACTCTGAGTCAGTTTGTGCGCCACCTTAACCGGCGAATCTTAAGGCGGTCTTAAGGCGCAGGGATGGGGCTTGCCGCCCTGCCTGTCCGGAGGGGCAGGAAGGACGCGGATTTCCGCCATGCCATGCCGGAGAGGCAGGCGGGGCAAGGCGTTCCGGGCATGGGGGCGTTGGCGGGCTGAGCGGCGGGCGGTGTTGCGGGCATGGCGGCGCCCTCAGGCCCCGTCCCGGGCGCCGAAGGATTGCCGCCACTGGCTGGGGGAAACCCCCAGGCTGCGGCGGAAGTGCAGGCGCAGGGCTTCCGGGGAGCCGAAGCCGGCCAGCTGGGCGATGCGCTCGATGCCGTGGTCGTTGCTTTCCAGCAGGCGCTGGGCCAGACCCAGTCGTTCCCCCAGCAGCCACTGGCCGACCGTGGCGCCGGTGAGCTGGCGGAAGTGGCGGGTGAAGGTGCGCCGGCTCATCAGGGCCTGGGCCGCCAGGCTGTTGAGGTCGTGGGGCTGTTCCAGGCTGGCCCGCACCCGGTCCAGCAATGCCGCCAGGCGGGAATCGCCGGCGCTGGCGGGCAGGGGCTGGGGGATGTACTGGGCCTGGCCGCCCTGGCGGTGGGGCGGTGTCACCAGGCGGCGGGCCACCCGGTTGGCGGCAGTGGCGCCGCAGCGCTGGCGCAGCAGGTGCAGGCAGGCGTCGATGCCCGCCGCCGTGCCGGCGGAAGTGAGGAGGTTGCCTTCGTCCACGTAGAGCACCCCCGGGTCCAGGGTCACGGCCGGGTAGCGGCGGGCGAAGTCCGCGGCGAATTCCCAGTGGGTGGTGGCGCGGCGGCCGTCCAGCAGGCCCGCCTCGGCCAGCACGTAGGCCCCCAGACACAGGCCCACCACCTGGGCACCGCGCCGGTGGGCGGCCACCAGGGCGTCGAGCACGGCCCGGGGCGGCCGTTCCGCCGGATCGCGCCAGCTCGGCACGATCACCACCCGGGCCGTGGCCAGGGCCTCCAGGCCCTGTTCCACGTTGAGGCTGAAGCCGGCGGTGGTGGCGAGGGGGCCGTCCTCCCAGGCGCATACCCGCAGTTCGAAGGCCGGGGCGCCCAGGTGGCGCTCGCCGAAGACGACGCAGGGCACGGAGAGGTGGAAGGGGCTGATGCGCTGGTAGGCCAGCACGGCGACGGGGAGCCGGTTCATGGCAGTTCCCTGGAAATGGTGTGGCCCGATATTAACGGAAATTGTCATTCGGGCCACTGCCGGTGGTGCCGGGGCTGGCCAATAATCGGACCATCGCACCCCACTCAAGGAGAACCCCATGAGCAACAGCAAACCCGCCCTGGTCGTGATCGACCTGCAGAACGACTATTTCCCCGGCGGCGCCTTTCCCCTGTGGCAGCCGGAGGCGGTGCTGGAGCGCACCCTGGCGGCGGTGGCCGCGGCCCGGGCCCGGGGCGTGCCGGTGATCCTGGTGCAGCACGTGGCCGACCCGGCCAAGGGGCCGGCACCTTTCTTCAACCAGGGGACGCCGGGCGTGGACATCCACCCCCGTCTCCTGGCCGCTGCGCCGGAGGCGCCGGTGGTGCTGAAGCGTTTCGCCGACAGCTTCCACCAGACCGATCTGGAAGCCGTGCTGGCGCAGCGGGGCATCACCGAACTGTGGCTGTGCGGAATGATGACCCACAACTGCGTCACCCATACCGCCCTCTCCAAGGCGGCGGAGAAGTACCCGGTCTCGGTGCTGAAGGACTGCTGCACCACGGTCAGCGAGATGATCCACCGCATCGCCCTCAGCGCCCTGACCACCCGGGTGGCGGTGGTGGATACGGCGGCGCTGCTGTAGACCGGCCCGCCCGGGGCGGTCGGCACCGGCGGTTTGCCGGCGCTGCGGCGGCTGCTGTGGAAAGTGCCGTCTGGTGGGCCGCCAATCGCGGCGAGGGCGCCGGCAGGCCGTGGCGCGGGCCGGCTCCCGGCCCGGCGTCAGGAAATGCCGGCGATCAGTTCGGCCGCCCAGTCGATGAAGGCCCGCAGCCGGGCATTGTTGCGCCGGCTGGGGGGGAAGGTGGCATGCAGGGGCATGGGGTCCAGTTGCCAGTCCGGGAATAACCGGATCAGGGAGCCTGCGGCCACGTGGGGCCGGGCCATGTAGTCGGGCAGCCAGACGATCCCCAGCCCGGCCAGGGCCGCCGCCAGGTAGGCGTTGCCGTCGTCCACGGCCAGGGCGTAGTGGCCGCGGATGCCGAGGGCCTCCTGCTGCCGTCGCATCAGATAGGGCGCCTGCTGGTTCCGGTGGGCCCACAGATAGCCGACGATGCGATGCTCCGGACCCTCCAGTTCCCGGGGGTGCTGCGGCGAACCCAGGCGCTGCAGATAGTCGGGCGCCGCGTAGGTCTGCAGGCGCAGGTCGCCCAGGCGTCTGGCAATCAGCGTCGGGTCCGCCATGGGGCCGCCCCGGATGACGCCGTCGATGTTTTCGTCCAGCAGGTCCGAAGTACGGTCGCTGACCCGCATGTCGATCTGGATGTCGGGATGGCGTGCGAAAAAGGTGGGCAGGGCCGGCAACAGTACCAGGCGCGCCAGGGGGCTGGGCACGTCGAGGCGCAGGCGGCCGCCCAGGGTCTCCTGGCTTGCGGTGACGCTGTTTTCCGCATCGTCCAGATCGGCCAGCAGGCGCACCGCCCGCTCGTAAAAGGCGCTGCCGGCGCCGGTCACTCCCACCTTGCGCGTGGTCCTGTCCAGCAGACGGACCTGCAGCCGCTTCTCCAGCTGCTGCACCAGCTGGGTCGCCGTGGCCCGGCTGATGTGCAGGGTCTCCGCCGCCTTGGTGAAGCTGCCGGTGTCGACGACGCAGGTAAAGGCGCGCATGGCATCGAAGCGGTCCATGTTTGTTTTGATTTTCCGGTGATGATTGTTTGCATTCTACAAACACTGTTGCCCAGCCGCCGCCATTTATCGGCTCCGGCCCCGGCGCTACAGTGGGCGCTCCGCTGCAGCGTGCCCCGCCTCCGGGGGGCGCTCCCCTTACCGCCATGTCCGGCCATCGCCGCCGGCCAAGAAAGAGAGCCCTTGCCATGACATCACCCCGCGATGCGGTATTCCCGCCCGGGCGCCAAGCCCTGTATGAACGCAACCGCTATTCCCCCGCCGTGCGCTCGAACGGCTTCCTCTTCGTCTCCGGCCAGGTCGGCAGCCTCGACGACGGTTCGCCGGAGCCGCAGCTGGAGGCCCAGATCCGCCGCGCCTTCGACAACCTGAACGGGGTGCTGGAGGCCGCCGGCTGCACCTTTGCCGACGTGGTGGAGGTGACCGTGTTCCTGGTCGATCCCGAGGCCGTGCTGGAGACCTTCTGGCGGGTGTTGCCGGACTACTGGGGCGAGGCTCCCTATCCCGCCCTGACCGGGGTGGGGGTGACCTGGCTCTATGGTTTCCAGTTCGAGATCAAGGTCATCGCCCGCCTGCCCGGGGCCTGAGCCCGATACGTCTTGCGGAGAGATGCCGCCCGGTAACTCTGTCCAGTCGGTCGCTGCGTCCTTGATGGCGCCAGGGCTTGCGGCCAGGACTGGCTGGCGACTGGCGGCCACCGGCCAAGAAAAAAGGCACCGAGCGGTGCCTTTTTCTTTCCGGCTTCAGACCTTCACGCCTGTTTCGGCTTGGCCTTGCGCTCGTGCTTCCACAGCACGTCGCCGCAGCCAGCGGAGTGATTCAAGGCCCGGCCGAGGACGAAGAGCAGGTCGGAGAGCCGGTTGAGGTACTGGCGCGGGCCGTCGGCCACGCTCTCGGCGTGGGCCAGGCGCACCACGGCGCGCTCGGCGCGGCGGCAGATGGTGCGGGCCAGGTGGGCGTGGGCGGCGGCCCGGGTGCCGCCGGGGAGGATGAATTCCTTGAGGGGCGCCAGGGGCTCGTTGAAGTCGGCCACCCATTGCTCCAGGCGCAGCACCTGTTCTTCCTTGACCATTTCCATGCCGGGGATGCACAGCTCGCCCCCCAGGTCGAAGAGGTCGTGCTGGACCTGGATCAGGGCTTCCCTCGCGGCGGCGTCGATGGCCTCGGGGAAGCTTTCGGCCAGCAGCAGGCCGAGGGAGGAGTTGAGCTCGTCCACCTCGCCGATGGCGTCGATGCGCAGACTGTCCTTGCCGGTGCGGGAACCGTCGCCGAGGCCGGTTTCACCCTGGTCGCCGGTGCGGGTGACGATCTTGGAAAGGCGGTTGCCCATGGCGGTCTCCTCTGTCTTATAGATAACTTGGTGGGCCGATTATACTGAGGCTTTCCCCTTCGCCGCCCTTGCGTTTCCCGCCCTTATGTTGAAATTTGCCGCCAATCTGAGCTTTCTCTTTGCCGAGCATCCCTTCCTCGAGCGCTTCGCCCGGGCCGCCGCCGCCGGCTTCCGGGGCGTCGAATACATGTTTCCCTATGCCCACGCCAAGGAGGAAATCGCCGAGCGCCTGCAGGCCCACAACCTGGAGCAGGTGCTGTTCAACCTGCCGGCGGGGGACTGGGAGGGGGGCG
>NZ_JBXAST010000020.1:0-50636 GCF_058809645.1 Azospira sp. MPR-E4
GGGGAGGGCCAGTCCGGCGCGGCGGCCAGTCCGGCGGCCGGCGGCGGCGAGCGGGGCGCGGCAGCGCCGGCCCGGGAAGGCGCCAGCGGCGATGCCCTGCGCCAGTACCGCCTGGCCCTGGCCCTGGAGGCGCGGCGCTTCAAGCGTTATCCGCGGCTGGCCCGGGAGCGGGGCTGGGAGGGGACGGTGGAAGTGGTGGTGCTGGTGGGCGGTCCCGCCGGCCTGGCCGGCACGGTGCAGTTGCAGCGCTCCAGCGGCTACGGACTGCTCGACGACCAGGGGCTGGAAATGCTCAACCGGGCCCTGGCCGCGACGCCGCTGCCGGAAGCCCTGCGCGGCCGGGAGCTGCGGCTGGTGCTGCCGATCGAATTCAAGCTGGAGGAGTAGGGGGCGGGCCGGCCCTAGAGGTAGTCCGCCGGCGGCGGGGGTAGGTCCAGGCTGTGCAGGCGGAAGTGGCCTGCCCGCTTGTCGGCGTAATAGCGTTCCAGGGCGAAGCGCACGCTACGGAAGGCCAGGTCGTGCCAGGGGATGTCGCTTTCCTGCAGCAGGGCCGTTTCCAGGCTTTCCTCCCCCGGGCTGTGGCGGCCGTCCACCAGCTTGCCCAGGTAGAAGAGATGGACCTGGTTGATGTGGGGCACGTTCACCACGGCGAAAAGGCTGCCGATTTCCACCCGGGCGCAGGCTTCCTCCAGGGTTTCCCGGGCCGCGGCCTGGCCGGTGGTCTCCTCGTTTTCCATGAAGCCGGCCGGCAGGGTCCAGTAGCCGTGGCGCGGTTCGATGGCGCGGCGGCAGAGGAGGACGCGCTCCTCCCATTCGGCAATGCAGCCGATCACCAGCTTGGGATTGAGGTAATGGATGGTGCCGCAGGCGTCACAGACGTGGCGGGGCAGGCTGTCTCCCGGCGGGATGCGCAGGTGCACCGGAGCGCCGCAGTGGCTACAGTAGTTCATCGCGGGAGGAGGAGTGTGCGTGGCGCATGTTTGCCAGTTTAAAACAGTTTCCGGGCCCAAATAAGAGACATTTGTCCTCGCCCCCGGGCCCTTGGGACACCATAATGAATGGCAAAATGGATCGCCTCCGGGGGCCAGAATCCGCCGGCTGGCGGAGTTTTTCTGGGGCTTTTGTCCGGCCCGATGCTATTTTGCTCAGCCGTAAGGGTTGTTGCTAGAATGGCATACACCGAATTAATACAGCAGGCGCTGCCGGAAGGGCAGTGGGGGGAAGCATGTTTCTCATCATTGGTTATGTAGTCATCCTGCTGGCCTCGGTTGGCACCTACGCCATCCACGGCAGCCTGGCTGCCCTGTGGGTGCCCGCCGAATATGCCGCCATCGTCGGTCTGGTGGTGGGCGCCTTCGTCGCCAGCAACAGCATGAAGGTCATCAAGAAGACGGTCGGCGCCCTGCCTTCCATCTTCAAGGGCTCCAAGTACACCAAGGCCCTCTACATCGACCTGCTGGCCATGCTCTTCGAAATCCTCGCCAAGGTGCGCAAGGAAGGCCTGATGGCCATCGAAGCCGACGTGGAAAACCCCGAATCCAGCCCCATCTTCAGCAAGTACCCGGACATTGCCGGCGACCACCACGTCCTCGATTTCATCACCGACTATCTGCGCATGATGGTGGGCGGCAACCTCAATACCCTGGAAATCGAAGCCCTGATGGACATGGAAATCGAGACCCACCATCACGAGGAAGAGGTGCCGGGCCATGCCATGGCCAAGGTGGCCGACGGCGCTCCCGCCTTCGGTATCGTGGTGGCGGTGATGGGGGTGGTGAACGTGATGGGCTCCGTGGGCCAGCCGCCCGCCGTGCTCGGCAAGATGATCGGCGGCGCCCTGGTGGGCACCTTCCTCGGTATCCTGCTTTCCTACGGCTTCGTCTCGCCCATCTCCAGCCTGCTGGAGCAGAAGGCCCACGAAGGCTCGAAGATTTACCAGTGCATCAAGGTGGTGCTGCTGGCCGCCATGTCCGGCTACGCTCCCCAGGTGGCCATCGAGTTCGGGCGCAAGGTTCTCTTCTCCGATGTCCGTCCGTCCTTCCGCGAACTTGAAGAAGAACTCAAGGCTCGCAAGGGCAAGTAAGTCCTGAACCCTTTTGCCCGGTAAGCGCCGATGAGCGACGATTCCTCTCGCCCCATAGTCATCAAACGCATCAAGAAGGGTGGCGGCGGCCACCATGGCGGGGCCTGGAAGCTGGCCTACGCCGACTTCGTCACGGCCATGATGGCCTTCTTCCTGCTGATGTGGCTGCTCGGTTCCACCGCCAAGGGCGACCTGGAAGGCATCGCCGAGTATTTCCAGAATCCACTCAAGGTTTCCATGCAGGGCGGTTCCGGTTCCGGCGACGCCACGGCGGTGATCCAGGGCGGCGGCCTCGACCTGACCCGGCAGAACGGCCAGGTGCGCAAAGGCGAGGACGCGGCCAAGCACAGCGTTTCCAAGTCCTCCGAAGAAGCCAAGCAGCGCGAACGGGCCATGCTCAAGGAGCTGAAGAAGCGCATCGAGGATGCCATCCAGAGCAATCCGGCCATCCAGCAGTTCAAGAACCAGCTGCTGCTGGACATCACCAGCGAGGGCCTGCGCATCCAGATCGTGGATGAGCAGAACCGGCCCATGTTCGACCTGGCCGGCGACCAGCTGAAGCCCTATACCCGGGAAATCCTCAAGGAAATCGGCAAGGTGCTGAATGCGGTGCCCAACCGCATCACCCTCTCCGGCCATACCGATGCGGCCCAGTTCGCCGCCGGCGCCCGGGGCTTCTCCAACTGGGAGCTGTCCGCCAACCGGGCCAATTCCTCCCGGCGCGAACTGGTCAGCGGCGGCATGGACGATCACAAGGTCCTGCGGGTGGTGGGCATGTCCTCCACCGTGCTGTTCGATCGCAACGACCCCCTCAATCCGGTCAATCGCCGCATCAGCATCGTCGTCCTCAACAAGGAGACGGAGGAGGCGTTCCTGCGGGACGCCGCGCCTGATGTGGAAGTGAGCAACGACGCCATCCCTGCGTCCGAAACGCTGACCCCCGGCACCAAGGTGCCATCCGGGCGCCCGCCCCTGTAGAATGTCCGGTCAGCCAGCACAAGCAAACTAATAAGGGGAGACTGGGTACGATGAACGGATGGGCCAAATTGTCTGGCTTCGGACTGGTATGGGCGTTGCTCGTGGCGGCGACCATGGCGGCGATCGACCCTGCCCTGCGCGGCGCCCCCTTTTCCGTCGGCATCGGCGCCATCGTCGTCGGCTGGCTGCTGTTTTCCCTGTTGCTGCGCGATTCCTCCGCCGACGGCAAGGAGTCGTCCGGCGGTGACGTGGCCGCTGGCGAAGGCGTGCGCCTGCTGGCCGAGACCGGCGAGGTGATGCAGCGGGCCAGCGACGAATTCCACAGCCAGTTCGAGGAAGCCCGGGCCGACGTGACGCGGACCCAGCAGATTTTCTCGGAAGCCATCGGCACCCTGATCCAGAGTTTCACCGCAATGAGCCAGCAGGCCCGGCGCCAGCAGGAGCTGGGCACGGGCATCATCAGCAGCCAGCGCGGCGAGGACGGCGCCGCCGATTTTGCCGGCTTCGCCCAGCACACCTCGGAAACCCTGCACGCCTTCGTGGACAGCGTGGTGGCCAACTCCAAGCTGGCCATGGAACTGGTGGAAATGACCGACAAGATGTCGGAACAGATGAAGCGCATCACCGGCATGCTGGGCGAGATCGAAGGCATCTCCAAACAGACCAACCTGCTGGCGTTGAATGCCGCCATCGAGGCGGCCCGGGCCGGCGAGGCGGGCCGCGGCTTCGCCGTGGTGGCGGACGAGGTGCGCGACCTCTCCGGCCGCACCAGCCACTTCAGCCAGCAGATCCGCGGCCAGCTGGTGACCATGCAGCAATCCATCGAAATGACCGAGCAGGCCATCAACAAGATGGCGGCCCAGGACATGACCTTCGCCCTCAAGTCCAAGCAGGGGGTGGAGGTGGCCATGCAGAACATCGAGGCCCTCAACCACCGTACCGGCGAGACCATCGACGAGCTCAACCACATCTCCGAGAGCATGGAGCAGAGCGTCAATCAGGCGGTGGTTTCCCTGCAGTTCCAGGACATGGTGACCCAGCTGCTGTCCCACGTGAATGGCCGGCTCGAATCGGTCCAGGCGGTACTGGGCGAGGTTCGGGCCCTGGCGGCTGCGGCCCAGTGCGGCCAGGGCGAGATGTCCGCGGCCCAGGCCGACAGCCTGCGGCAGTCGCTGCTCCAGGCCCGCACCCAGGTGGACGGCCTGCGCCAGCGCACTTCCAATAATCCGGTGAGCCAGGAAGGCTTCAACACCGGCGAAATCGAACTCTTCTGAAAATCGGAGTCTCCCATGCCCAAAACCATTCTTGCCGTCGATGATTCCGCCTCCATCCGCCAGATGGTGAGCTTTACCCTGAAGAGTGCCGGTTACGACGTGGTCGAGGCCGTGGACGGCATGGACGGCCTGGAAAAGGCCAAGGCCCGCGCCATCAACCTGGTGCTGACCGACCAGAACATGCCGCGCATGGACGGCCTGACCCTGATCCGCACCCTGCGCGGCCTGCCCCAGTACAAGGCCACGCCCATCCTGATGCTGACCACCGAGTCCTCCGATGCCATGAAGACCCAGGGGCGCGCTGCCGGCGCCACCGGCTGGCTGGTCAAGCCCTTCGATCCCCAGAAACTGGTGGAAGTGGTGAAGAAGGTGATCGGCTGAGCCGCGGCCCCGGTCCCCTTCAGTCCCTGCGTCGGTCAGAGAGGCGAACATGGCCATCGACATGAGCCAGTTCTACCAGGTGTTCTTCGAGGAGTCGGCGGAGCACCTGGCGGAAATGGAATCCCTGCTGCTCGGGCTGGACGTGGGCGCCCCGGAGGATGAGGACCTCAACGCCATTTTCCGGGCGGCCCACTCCATCAAGGGTTCCTCCGGCACCTTCGGCTTCACCGACTTGACCGCCGTCACCCACGTCCTGGAAACCCTGCTCGACCGACTGCGCAAGCACGAGATCGGCCTGCGCCCGGAAATGGTGGATGCCTTCCTCGAGGCCGGCGATCTGCTCAAGCTGCTGCTGGCCGCCCACCAGGGCGGCGAGGCGGTCAGCGCCGAGGCCCAGGAGGCCATCTGCGAAAAGCTGCGCCAGCTGTCCCGGGACGAAGGGGCCGAGGCGGTTGCTGCCGTTGTGCCGGAAACCGTTGTGGCCCCGGCGGAAAGCGGCGTTGATGGCGGCTGGGAAATCGAGTTCGTGCCGACGCCCGCTTCCCTGGCGGTGCCGGAAACCCTGGAAAATTTCCTCGAGGACCTGGGGCGCCTGGGGCGCCTGGAAGTGCTCAGCCGTTCCAGCGGCCCCGTTCCCTCCCTGTGGCAGTTGCGCCTTTACGGCCAGGTGGCGCGGGAAGCCCTGGCCGAATCCCTCGATTTCGTCGCCGAGACCGATGCCTGGCGCCTGTCGCCCCTGGCAGCCCCGGCGGCAGCTGCCGACGAGGCTTTCGGCCTCTTCGACGATGCCCCCGGAGCGCCCCAGGACGAGACCGCCTACGGCTTCTTCGACGACGCCCCCGGCCTGGCCCCCGCCGCGCCTGCCGCGATGGCGGAAGAGGGGGATGGCTACGGTTTCTTCGATCCCTTGCCCGAGCCGGTGGCGGCGGAGGATGCCCTTGCCCCCATCCCGGCCGTGGCCGAGGAAGGTGAGGGCTACGGCTTTTTCGCTCCCCTGCCCGATCCTGCTGCCGCTCCGGCAGCGGTGGCTGAAGAAGGGGATGGTTACGGCTTCTTCGAGCCTCTGCCGGCCACTGCCGGTGCGGCTGCCGGGGTGGCCGAGCCTCCTGTGCTGGAGGAAGGGGAGGGCTACGGTTTCTTTGTGCCGCTCCCCCAGGCCGGCACCATGCCGCCGGTGAGCGAGCCTGCGCCCGCTCCGCTGGCGTCGCCTCCGACCGCTCCTGCGGTGGTTCCGGCAAGCGTTGCCGCCGCGGCGCCGGCGCTAGTGGCGCCGGCAGCCGAAGCCCGCGTCGAAAGCCGTCCGAAGGCGCCGCCGGTGGCCGCGGGCGACAGTTCCATCCGGGTCGGGGTGGAAAAGGTGGACCAGCTCATCAATCTGGTGGGGGAACTGGTCATCACCCAGGCCATGCTCCTGGCCACGGCCCAGGAAATGCAGGAGGCGGCGCCCGAGCGTCTGCTCAACGGCCTGACCCAGCTGGAACGCAACAGCCGGGATCTGCAGGAAGCGGTGATGTCCATCCGCATGCTGCCCATCTCCTTCGTCTTTTCCCGTTTCCCCCGGGTGGTGCGTGATCTTTCCGGCAAGCTGGGCAAGCAGGTCGAGCTGAAGATGAGCGGCGAGACCACGGAGCTGGACAAGGGCCTCATCGAAAAGATCACCGACCCCCTGACCCACCTGATCCGCAACAGCCTGGACCACGGCATCGAATCGCCGGAGAAGCGCGTCGCCGCCGGCAAGCCGCCGGGCGGCACCATCACCCTCAAGGCGGCCCACCAGGGTGGCAACATCGTCATCGAGGTGGGGGACGACGGCGCCGGCCTGAACCGCCAGAAAATTCTCGCCAAGGCCCGGGAGAAGGGCCTGGCGGCCTCCGACCAGATGAGCGACCAGGACGTGTGGGCCCTCATTTTCGAGCCCGGCTTTTCCACCGCCGACCAAGTGACCGACGTTTCCGGCCGGGGCGTGGGCATGGACGTGGTGCGGCGGAACATCCAGGCCCTGGGCGGCCGCATCGAAATCGAATCCATGACCGGCATCGGCACCCGCATGACGGTGCGCCTGCCCCTGACCCTGGCCATCCTGGACGGCATGAGCGTGGCCGTCGGGGAAGAAATCTATATTATTCCCCTGTCCTACGTGGTCGAGTCCCTGCAGCCGAAGCCCAGCGACATCAAGACCGTTTCCAACCAGGGCCGGGTGATCCAGGTGCGGGGCGAATACCTGCCCGTGGTGGTGCTGCACGAGGTCTTCGCCGCCGAGCCCAAGGTGCGGGAGTTCCACCAAGGGATCATGGTGGTGCTCAACGCGGACGGGGCCAAGGCCGCCCTCTTCGTGGACGGACTGGTGGGCCAGCACCAGGTGGTGATCAAGAGTCTGGAACAGAACTACCGCAAGGTGCAGGGCGTGTCCGGCGCCACCATCATGGGGGATGGCCGGGTGGCCCTGATCCTGGATACCTCGGCCCTGGTGGCCATGGCCAAGGGCCAGGCGACGGACGGGGCAGCCTGAGCAAAGGAGCGAGACAGTGGAAAACTACAATGCCGGCAATGGCGCCACCGACGAAGACCAGGTGGCCAGCGAATTCCTGACCTTCACCCTGGGCCAGGAGGAATACGCCATCGATATCCTCAAGGTCCAGGAAATCCGCGGCTACGATATGGTGACGCGGATCGCCAATGCGCCCGAATTCATCAAGGGCGTCATCAACCTGCGGGGCCTGATCGTGCCCATCGTCGATCTGCGCATCAAGTTCAAGCAGCCCAAGATCGAATACACCCCCTTCACCGTGGTCATCATCCTCAACGTGATGAGCCGGGTGGTGGGCATCGTGGTGGACAGCGTCTCCGACGTCATCGCCCTGACCCCGCCCCAGATTCGCCCCGCCCCGGATTTTTCCGCCAGTTTCGATACCCGTTTCATCCTGGGCCTGGCCTCGGTGGAAGGACGCATGCTGATCGTCACCGACATCGAGCAGCTGATGAGCACCCGGGACATGGAACTGATGGACGACGTGGCCGCCCTGGCCTGAGACAGGCACCCAGACAGAGAAAATTGCTTGGCCGCCGGAAGCGGTGGCCGGAACAGACGGAGAGACCAACATGCGCACCAATCTGCCGGTCACCAATGTGGAAGTGCCCCTGCGGGATGACACCCTGATCGTCTCCAAGACCGATCTCAAGGGTCAGATCACCTACATCAACCGGGATTTCATCGAGATCAGCGGCTTCACCGAGGCCGAGCTGATCGGCGAGCCCCACAACATCGTGCGCCACCCGGATATGCCGTCCGAAGCCTATGCGGACATGTGGACCCACCTCAAGGCGGGACGGCCGTGGACCGGCCTGGTGAAGAACCGCTGCAAGAACGGGGACCACTACTGGGTCGAGGCCAATGCCACGCCGATCCGGGAAAACGACCAGGTGGTCGGCTACATGTCGGTGCGCCGCAAGCCCTCCCGGGATCAGGTGGAAGCGGCGGAAAATGCCTACCGCCTGTTCCGCGAGAACCGGGCCGGCTCCCTGCGCATCCTCTGCGGCAAGGTGGTGCGCGGCGGTCCCAGCCTGGGCGACCGTTTTGCCAGCCTGTCCCTGGCCACCCGTCTGGGCCTGGGTTTCGGCCTGGCAGTCCTGTTTGCCGTGGTGGTCGGCGTGCTGGGCCTGTATGCCCTGAACAACACCAACGAGAGCCTGGAGCGGGCCTTCACCGACCGCCTGCAGCCGGTCCAGGGTCTGGCCCGCATCGGCAAGCTGGTGGCGGACAACCGGGCCCAGGTGCTGCTCGGCCTGCAGCATGAGCCGGGCACCAGCAATGCGGCCAGCCACGAGCATCCGGTGACGGCCCACACCGACATCATCGCCAAGAACCGGGAAGAGCTGACGGCCATCTGGCAGCGCTACCAGCAGAGCATCCGCAGCGACGAGCACAAGGCCCTGGCCGAAGCCTATTTCATCGCCCGCAAGCGTTATGTGGACGAGGGCATCAACCCGGCCCGGGACGCCCTCAATGAAGGCCATTTTGCCGAAGCCCAGCGCATCCTCTCGGAGAAGATCAATCCGCTCTACGACGAGGTTTCCGCCAAGACCGACGCCCTCTACCAGTACCACGCCGACCAGGCGCGCAAGGACGCCCAGGCTGCCGATGACCTGAAGGCCACCACCACCGGCACCATCGTCGGCGCCATCGTGCTGGTCATCGTGCTGCTGACCTTCATCGCCTGGCGCCTTTCCGGCGGCATCCTGCGCTCCTTGGCCGATGCTCAGGCCGCCTTCGGCGCCGTCAGCCAGGGCCGCTACAACCACCAGGTGGACATCACCCGCAACGACGAGATGGGCCGCCTGCTGCAGGGCATTCAGGCCATGCAGATCAAGCTGGGCTTCGATGTGGCCGAGGCCCAGCGCATCGCCAACGAGAACCTGCGCATCAAGATCGGCCTGGACAACGTGGCTACCAACGTCATGGTGGCGGACGACCAGCACAACATCATCTACATGAACAAGGCGGTGGAAGACATGTTCCGCCGGGTGGAGGACGACATCCGCCGCGACCTGCCCGACTTCCGCGCTGCCACCCTGCTCGGTTCCAACATCGACGTCTTTCACAAGAACCCGGCCCACCAGCGCGGGCTGCTGTCGCGCCTCAGCGGCTCCCACCGCGCCACCGTGCACCTGGGCGGCCGCACCTTCTCCCTGACCGTGACCCCGGTGGTGAATGAGCGCGGCATCCGCCTCGGCTCCGCCGTGGAATGGCTGGACCGGACCGCCGAAGTGGCGGTGGAGGCCGAGGTGGCCGACATCGTGAACGGTGCCGCCAACGGCGACTTCACCCGGCGCCTGGTGCTGGAGGGCAAGGACGGCTTCTTCCGCCAGCTTTCCGAGGGTATCAACCGTCTTCTGGAAACCAGCCAGAAGGGCCTGGACGACGTGGCCCGCATGCTCAACGCCATGTCCCAGGGCGACCTCACCAGCCGCATCGAGGCCGACTATGCCGGCACCTTCGGCCAGCTGAAGAACGATGCCAACAGCACCGTCGAGCAGCTCAAGGAAATCGTCGAGCGCATCAAGGGCGCCACCGAGGCCATCAACACGGCAGCCCAGGAAATCGCCTCCGGCAACACCGACCTCTCCTCCCGCACCGAGGAGCAGGCCTCCAGCCTGGAAGAGACCGCCTCCTCCATGGAGCAGCTGACCAGCACGGTGAAGCAGAATGCGGACAATGCCCGTACCGCCAACGAGCTGGCCAGCGGCGCCCAGCAGGTGGCAGTGAAGGGCGGCGAGGTGGTGGAGCAGGTGGTGCAGACCATGGGCGCCATCCATCACTCCTCCAGCAAGATCGCCGACATCATCGGCGTCATCGACGGCATCGCCTTCCAGACCAACATCCTGGCCCTCAACGCGGCCGTCGAAGCGGCCCGGGCCGGCGAGCAGGGCCGCGGCTTTGCCGTGGTGGCCACCGAGGTGCGCAACCTGGCCCAGCGCAGCGCCGCCGCCGCCAAGGAAATCAAGGCTCTCATCTCCGATTCCGTGGAGAAGGTGGAGAACGGCTCCCGCCTGGTGGATTCCGCCGGCCGCACCATGGAAGAGGTGGTGACCTCCATCAAGCGCGTCGCCAAGATCATGGCCGACATCGCCGAGGCCAGCCGGGAGCAGAGCGCCGGCATCGAGCAGGTGGGCCTGGCGGTGAGCCAGATGGACGAAGTCACGCAGCAGAACGCCGCCCTGGTGGAAGAGGCCGCTGCTGCCGCCGAAAGCCTGGAGGAGCAGGCCCACGGCCTGATGGAGGCAGTTTCCGTGTTCCGCCTCGGCCACGAGGCGCCGGCAGGCCGCCACGCCGGCCCGAGCCCGGCCATGGGGCAGGCGCAGGCCGCCATTCCCCATCTGCAGCAGGAAGTGCGTGTGCCGTCACCCAAGTTCGGCGGCAAGCCCGTCAACCTGCCGGCCTCCCTCGATGACGAGTGGGAAGAGTTCTAAGCCCTTTCCATCCGCCCAGCCCGCTCCCGGCCCTTGTTGCCGGGAGCTTCTCCGAGCAAGGAAGTGTCAGCCATGACCGATGCCAAGCGCCCCCTGTTCAACCTGCCGCCGGCGGCAGCCCCGGCTACCCGGGAATTCGTCTTCACCAGCGCCGATTTCGAGCGGGTCCGCAAGCTCATCTACAAGCATGCGGGCATTTCCCTGTCGCCGGTCAAGCAGGACATGGTTTATTCCCGCCTGGCCCGGCGCCTGCGCGCCACCGGCATCAAGTCCTTCAGCGACTATCTGGACCGGCTGGAAAAGAACAGCGATTCCCAGGAGTGGGAGAAGTTCGTCAATTCCCTGACGACCAATCTCACCTCCTTCTTCCGGGAACCCCACCATTTCCCCATCCTGGCCGACTACCTGAAGAAGCATGCCGGCAAGCGGCCCCTGAAGATCTGGTGCTGTGCCGCCTCCACCGGCGAGGAACCCTATTCCATCGCCATGACCGTGCAGGAGGCCCTGGGCAATGCGGCGAGCAATGTTTCCATCATCGCCTCCGACCTGGATACCAACGTCCTGGCTACGGCCGACAAGGGCGTCTATGCTGCCGACCGGGTGGAGAAAATGTCCCCGGAGCAGGTCAAGCGCTTCTTCCTCAAGGGCACCGGCAACCAGGAGGGCTACGTCTGCGTGCGGCCGGAACTGCGCCGCATGATCACCTTCCAGCGCCTCAACCTGCTGGACCCCAGCTGGTCCGTGCGCGGCCCCCTGGATGTGATCTTCTGCCGCAACGTCATGATCTATTTCGACAAGCCGACCCAGTACAAGATTCTTTCCCGTTTTGCGCCCATGCTGAACCCGGAGGGCCTGATGTTCGCCGGCCATTCCGAGAGCTTCCTGCATGCTGCGGACTTGTTCCGTTCCCTCGGAAAGACAGTCTATGAGCTGGCGCGAAAGCCGGGATGACCTGGCTGCGGCCGCCGGCGGTGCCGAGTATGTGGAGCACCTGGCGACCAATCGCTATTTCGACCGGAGCTTCGAGCGGCCGGCGGCCAAGATCCTGCCCGGCGAATATTTCGTGGCCCGGGACGACATGCTGCTGGTCACCGTGCTCGGCTCCTGCGTCGCCGCCTGTATCCGCGACGGCGATTCCGGGATCGGCGGCATGAACCATTTCATGCTGCCCGAAGCGGGCGGCGAGGGCATGGTCAGCACCTCGGCCCGCTACGGCACCTACGCCATGGAAGTGCTGATCAACCATCTGCTCAAGCTGGGCGCCCGTCGCGGCCGCCTCGAGGCCAAGGTCTTCGGTGGCGGGGCGGTCCTCTCCAGCCTGGCGTCCACCCAGGTCGGCGCCCGCAATGCGGAGTTTGTGCTGAATTTCCTGAAGACCGAAAAAATACCCGTGGTTGCCAAGGACCTGCTCGATTCCTATCCCCGGAAGGTCTATTACTTTCCCCAGACCGGCAAGGTCCTGGTGAAGAAACTGCACCGGGTCCACAACGACACCCTGTTCACCCGCGAAAAGGAATACCAGTCCCGTCTGGGCCAAGCGAAGGTGGAAGGGGACATCGAACTCTTTACCTGACCCGCCATGCCTATCCGTGTACTCGTAATCGACGATTCGGCGGTGATGCGCAAGCTGCTCACCGAATTCATCAATTCCCAGCCCGACCTGGAGGTCGTGGGAGCCGCTCCCGACGCGCCGACGGCCCGGGAGATGATCAAGACCGTCAATCCGGACGTGCTGACGCTGGACGTGGCCATGCCGAAAATGGACGGCCTGGAGTTCCTCGAGCGCCTGATGCGCCTGCGGCCCATGCCGGTGGTGATGGTCTCCTCCTATACCGAGGCCGGTTCCGACACCACCCTCAAGGCCCTGGAACTGGGCGCCGTCGAATTCATCGGCAAGCCCCGGGTGGAGCCCGGCCATTCCCTGGACGACTACGCCCAGGAACTGGCGGAGAAGATCCGGGCGGCCAAGGGGGCGCGCCTGCGCAAGCCGCCGGCCGCAGCCCAGCCCGTACCCTCCGTGCCCCGGGGCGTGGCCACCAACAAGATCATTTTCGTCGGCGCCTCCACCGGCGGCACCGAGGCCCTCAAGCATTTCCTGCTGGGCATGCCGGCCGATTGCCCGCCCATCCTGGTGGTGCAGCACATGCCCGAGACCTTCACCGCCTCCTTCGCCAAGCGCCTCGACAGCCTGTGCGCGCCCCGGGTCATTGAATCCAAGGGCAATGAAAAGGTGGAGGCTGGAACCGTCTATATCGCCCCCGGCCATTCCCACCTGCAGGTGCGCAAGACCGCCTCTGGTCTGGTGACCGAACTGCTGCAGACCCCGCCCGTGAACCGGCACCGGCCGGCGGTCGATGTGCTGTTCCATTCTGCCGCCCAGCTGGTGGGGCGCAACGCCCTCGGGGTGATCCTCACCGGCATGGGCAAGGACGGCGCCCAGGGCCTGCTGGCCATGCATCAGGCCGGAGCCCGCACCTACGGCCAGGACGAGGCCAGCTGCGTGGTCTACGGCATGCCCCGGGAAGCCGCCCAGATCGGTGCGGTGGACGAGGTGGTCAGCCTTGACGAAATGTCGCGCCGGGTGCTGGCCGGCCTGGGGCGCTAGCCGCCGCTTGCGGCTCCATAGATAATAGGCCGCAGTGCCAAGACACGAATAATTGATAAGGGAGTGGTATGCATACCAGTGTTGAGCAGGACAATGGCCGGGCCGTGGTAAAGCTCTCCGGCCGCTTCGATTTCAATTCCCACCGGGAATTCCGCGCTGCCTACGAGAACCTTCTCGGCCGTGGCGACCTGAAGGAATTCGTGGTCGATCTGGGCGGCGTCGATTATCTGGATAGTTCGGCCCTGGGCATGCTGCTCCTGCTGCGCGACAAGGTGGCCCTGGAAAACAAGGCCGTCTCCCTGGCCAACTGTCAGGGCAATGTGCGGCAGGTGCTGGATATCGCCAACTTCGGCAAGTTGTTCAAAATCTCCTGATGCCGTTCGGGGCCATGAAAGCGGTAGCCGGCCCCATTGCTGTTCCTGCGCTCGCCATCCTCCTGGTGGAGGATGATCCCCTCGATGCCGAACTGACCCAGATCGAGCTGGAACGTTTCGGCCACCGGGTCAGCGTCGCCCGCAGCGGCGAGGAGGCCCTGGCCCTGTACGCCAGCTTCCGTCCCGATCTGGTGGTGACGGATATTTCCCTGCCGGGCATGTGCGGTTGCGAACTGACCCGTCAGCTCAAGTCCCGGGAGCACCCCCACTGGCTGCCGGTACTCTTCATGAGCGGCACCCAGAGCGAAAGCTCCCTGGTGGAGGCCTACCAGGCCGGTGCCGACGACTTCATCCACAAGCCCATCAGCCGCCCGGTGCTGCAGGCCAAGCTGGGCGTCTTCCAGCAGCGCCTGCACCTGCAGCGTGAGGCCCAGGCCCGGGAGCGGCTGCTGCAGCGCTATCGGGACCAGGTGGAGGAGGAGAAGAGCGTCGCCCTGCACCTGATGCATCGCCTGGTCAATGCCGAATTGCTGGGGGATCTGGCCGTCAGCCACTGGATGCGGCCGGCGGAAACCTACAGCGGCGACCTCATCGCCGCCGCCCGTACCCCGGGCGGCATCCTGCATGTTCTTCTGGCCGATGCCACCGGCCACGGTCTGGCCGCCTCCCTGGCGGTGATGCCGGTGACCCAGCCCTTCTACCGCATGACCGAAAAGGGTTTCGGCATCGATGCCATCGCCCGGGAGATGAACCGCAAGGTGGCCGAACTGCTGCCCGTGGGGCGTTTCGTCGCCGCCACCCTGGCCGCCGTGGATTCGGCCAGCGGTTCCATCCAGGTGTGGAATGGGGGCAATCCTCCGCCGTTCCTGGTGAACAGCCAGGGGTTGCTGTCCAGCATCACTTTTGCCAAGGCCCATCTGCCCCTGGGCATCCTCGCCGACGAGGACTTCGATGCCTCCACCGAGGTGCATTTCATCGAGGAGCCGAAGCAGCTGGTGATCTACTCGGACGGTGTGGTGGAGGCGGAAAACGGCAGCGGTACGCCCTTCGGCCGGGAGCGCCTGCTCAATGCCCTGCTCAGCCAGGAACGGGAAGAGCGCCTGGCCGGCGTGGTGGGGGCCCTGGATGCCCATCTGGCCGGTCGCGGCGCCCAGGACGACCTTTCCCTGATGCTGGTGCATTGCTACCACCAGACGGCCCGCAGCCCCCGCATCGGTGGCGGAACTCCCCGGGTGCTGCGCCACTCCGGTTCCTGGCAGGTCACCATGTCACTCTCCGCCGACGACATTCGCAACCTGGACCCGGTGCCGACCCTGATGGGGGTGTTGAGCCAGTTCAATCGGGACAAGGACCATGGCAGCCACATCTTCCTCATCCTCTCCGAGCTGTATAACAACGCCCTGGACCATGGGGTGCTCGGCCTGGATTCGGGCCTCAAGGCCCAGAGCCAGGGGTTTGAGCGCTACCTGGAGGAGCGGGGGCGGCGTCTGGCTGCCTTGCGCGACGGCACGGTGGACCTCGAAGTGACCCAGCAGCATCGCGGTGGCCGCACGGAGCTGGTGATGCGGGTGCGGGACTCCGGCCCCGGTTTCGATCACGCCGCCTTCATGGCCAGTCTGGAAAGCGAATGTAGCGGCAAGGTTCCCCATGGCCGGGGCATCCGCCTGGTCCATTCCCTGTGCAGCGCCCTGCACTATTGCGCACCGGGTAACGAGGTCATCGCGTATTATGATATGACCGACTTTGGCTACGCCGGGGACCGACAGTAAGCCGAAGATACTTATAGACACTGGGAAAACCAGGGGATGGAGACAAGATGAGTGCCGTTTGGACATGGCGGGCGATCGCCCTGGTGGTGATGCTGGCAGCTCTCGGATCGGGGGCGTGGAGTTGGGGGGCTCTCGGCGGTGGTTGGGCGGCGGCGGGGACCATGCTGCTGCTGGCCCTGGGAACGTCCCTGGCGCTGGGGGCGGTGATGGATGCCCTGTTCCTGCGCCCCATGCGGGTGCTGCGTCAGGGGATCGAAACCATGTATGCCGACGGCGACCTGACCAAACGGGTGCCGGTGGCCGGTAAGGGCGATGTGGCCGAGACTTCCGCCTCCTTCAATCGCCTAGTGGCCAGCATCCATACCATCATCGGCAAGGTGATTTTCAATGCGGTCGAGGTGGCCAAGGCCTCCCGCCAGGTCCTGGAGGAGGCCAACCAGGTCGCTGCCGGCTCCACCCAGCAGCATGACGCCGCCCAGGCCACCGCAGCAGCCGTGGATGTGCTGTCGAGCAACATGCACGAGGTCAGCCAGCGGGCCCACGAGACCTCATCCATTGCCCAGTTTGCCAGCGAGTTGTCCGGCGAGGGGGTGGGCATCGTCAATGATGCCTCCCGGGAAATGGAGAAGATCGCCGAGTCGGTGACCCACTCCGCCGAGGTGGTGCGAGCCCTGGGCGACCGCTCCAAGGCGATTTCCGGGATCGTCCAGACCATCCGGGAAATCGCCGACCAGACCAACCTCCTGGCCCTCAATGCGGCCATTGAGGCGGCCCGGGCCGGCGAGGCGGGGCGCGGTTTTGCCGTGGTGGCCGACGAAGTGCGCAAGCTGGCCGAGCGGACTTCCCTGGCGACGGGCGAGATCAGCAGCGTCATCGGTTCCATCCAGGAGGAAACCGCCACCGCCATCACCAGCATCGAGGCCGGTACCGGCCAGGCCCAGAGCGGCGCCGATCTTGCCCGCCAGGCGGCAGACTCCCTCACCCGCATCAATGGCGGCGCCCAGGAGACCATGGAAAAGGTGGATGCCATCGCCGGGGCCATCGAACAACAGAGCCAGGCCGGTCAGGACATCGCCTCCCATGTGGCCCAGATCATGGAAATGGCCCAGTCGAACAGTGCCGCCGCCGAGCTCACCTTGCAGGAAGCCCGTCAGCTGGAATACCTGGCGACGAATCTGAAGGAAATCGGCAACGTCTTCCGCCTGGGCAGCGCCGGCGAGGAGTCTGTGGCGGTCCACGCCAGCATGCCGTCCATGGTGCAGGAACTGGCCGGCAGCGTCGGCCAGCTGCTGGAGCAGGCCATCGATTCCGGCAAGATTTCCCTGGCGGACCTGTTCGACGAAAACTACTCCCCCATCGCCGGAACCCGGCCCCAGAAGTTTTCCACCCGCTTCGACGCCCTGTGCGACCAGTTGCTGCCAAAGTTGCAGGAGCCGCTGCTGGAACGGCATCCCCATGTGGTTTATGCCATTTCCACCAATCGCAAGGGTTACGTGCCGACCCATAACAAACGCTTTTCCAAGCCCCTGACCGGTGACGAAAAGGTGGATTTCATCAACAACCGCACCAAGCGGGTGTTTGACGACCCGGTCGGGCGGCGATGTGGTTCCCATGAACAGCCTTTCCTGCTGCAGACCTACCGGCGCGACACGGGGGAAATCATGCACGACATTTCCGCCCCCGTTTACATCAAGGGCAAGCATTGGGGAGGTGTCCGGATTGGCTACCGGACGGAGTCCTGATGGGCTTCCTGTGGCTTTCTACCTTTCCGCTCCCATGGTTTTGCATGTATTCTTAAGGTTATAGGTATATTGTCGTTAAAAGTGATGGGTTTCCCTGGGAAACGACCTAGGTAGATTGTTGGCCCATTGCAATTAGAATCTCTAAGAACAATCGTTCCCGCATTCGAGGGGTAGTGGTCATGTCTGAACTGCTCAAAAGTATCGACGCCCGCACTAAACTTGCCGGCACCAATAAGCTGGAAATCCTGCTGTTTACCTTGGGCACCGATTCGCGCAATGGCCGGCGGGAAACCTTCGGTATCAACGTTTTCAAGGTCCGCGAGGTGATGCGCACGCCGCCCATCACGGCGGCGCCGGACATGCCGGCCGCAGTCGAAGGTATGGTCAGCCTGCGCGGCGCCTTGGTGCCGGTGGTGGATCTGGCCAAGTACGCCGGGGTCCAGACCGACACGCCGCGGGACATCATGATCGTCACCGAGTACAACGGCCACACTCAGGGATTCCTGGTGGAGGCGGTGGATACCATCCTGCGCCTTGACTGGGGCATGATGCGGGTGCCGCCGGAGATGCTGGTGGCCCAGATGGGCGGCTTGGTGACCGCCGTGACGGAACTGGCCGATGGCCGTCTGGTGATGATGATGGACGTGGAAAAGGTCCTGTCCGAAACCACCAAGTACGACGACGAGTTCATGTACCGCAGCATCGTCCCCATCGACAAGCCCGAATGTACGGTGTTTTTTGCCGACGACTCGGTGGTGGCGCGCAAGCAGATCGAACGTACCCTGCAGGCCATGAACGTCAAGTACGTGGCGGCCATCAACGGCCGCCAGGCCTGGGAAGAACTGGAGAAAATGGCTGCCTATGCCGTTTCCCTGGGGCGTCCGGTCAATGAAATGGTGAGCCTGGTGCTGACCGACATCGAAATGCCGGAAATGGATGGCTACATCCTGACCAAGAAGGTGAAGAGTGATCCGCGCTTTGCCGGTGTGCCCGTGATCATGCATTCCTCCCTGTCCGGCATGTCCAACCAGAAGCTGGGCCAATCGGTCGGGGTGGATGAATATGTGCCCAAGTTCGAGCCCCAGAAGCTTTCCGAGACCCTGGCGCGGCGCCTGGGGGCTACCCTTCCCGCCACCGTTGAAGCCTGATACTGCCCGGAGCTGACCATCATGGATATGTCGGAAAAGAAGAACCTCCTGGAAAGCGTGGATGCGCGCACCCGTCTGGCGGGTTCCAACAAGATGGAAATCCTGCTGTTCTCCCTGGGAACACGGGAGACTTTCGGCATCAACGTGTTCAAGGTGCGGGAAGTCGGTCGTACGCCCCATATCACCAAGACCCCGAACATGCCCCGGGGGGTGGAAGGCCTGATTTCCCTACGCGGCAACGTGATCCCGGTGCTGTCCCTGGCCTCCTTCCTGGAGCTGGACAATCCCCCCGCCGGTCTGGGCAAGACCATGATGGTGGCCGAGTATTCCAAGCGCACCCTGGGTTTCCTGGTGCATGAGGTGGATCGCATCATCCGTGTGGACTGGGAGCGGGTGAAGGCGCCGGAAACCGTGCTGGCCGCCAACCAGGGACTGATCACCGCCGTCATCGAGCTGGAGGGCGGGCATCTGGTGTCCATCCTCGACGTGGAGCAGATTCTGGCCAATGCCTTCGGCGAGGCCATCATCATCGACATCGCTCCGGCCCGCGTCGAAGAAGAGGTGAGCATCTTCTTCGTGGATGACTCCATCGTGGCCCGCAAGAAGATTTCCGAAGTGCTCGACAAACTTGGCGTCAAGCACAAGCATGCCACCAATGGCATGGAGGCCTGGACCCGACTGCAGGCCATTGCCGCCCATGCCCAGCAGATGGGCAAGAGCCTGCGCGACGAAATCCGCCTGATCCTGGTGGATGCGGAAATGCCGGAAATGGACGGCTATGTCCTGACCAAAAACATCAAGGGGGATGCACGTTTCGAAGGCGTGCCTGTGGTCATGCATTCCTCTTTGTCTTCAGAAGCCAACCGGGCGATGGGCAAGGCCGTAGGGGTGGACTCCTATGTGGCCAAGTTCGACGCCGAAGTGCTGGCCGATACCTTGCGTCCCCTGCTCGAACGATAAGAATTAACGGAGTGAAGCATGTCTGCTGATCCAAAGATGAAATTCCTGGTGGTGGATGATTTTTCCACCATGCGGCGCATCGTCCGCAACCTGCTCAAGGAACTGGGATTCACCAACGTCGATGAGGCCGAGGATGGGGCCATCGCACTGCAGAAGCTGCAAGGGGGGGGCTTCGACTTCGTGGTTTCCGACTGGAACATGCCGAACATGGATGGCCTGACCCTGTTGCAGACCATTCGCGCGACGCCCAATCTCAAGCATCTGCCGGTGCTGATGATCACGGCGGAAGCCAAGAAGGAAAACATCATCGCCGCGGCCCAGGCCGGCGCCAGCGGCTATATCGTCAAGCCCTTCACTGCTGCGGTGCTGGCTGAAAAGCTGCAAAAGATTTTCGAAAAAATGGGGGCTTGAGTCATGAGCGATGCCAATCTCAGCGGCGACAGCGCCGATCTGGAAGCCCTCTTCGACAGCATTGCCTCGGCTCGTCCCGAGCCGGTTGCCGCTCCTGCCCCGGCAGCCCCTGCCGCTGCGGCGGCCCCCGCTGCTACCAATGACAGCGACGACCTGCAGGCGCTGTTTGACAGCGTTGCCGCCACCGTGGCACCGGTCGCCGAGCCTGCTGTTGAAGTCATTCCTGCCGCCGAGGACGGTGAGGGTGAGGCGACGGGCGACGAACGGGACCGGGTCTTCAAACGGATCGGCCACATGGCCCGGCAGCTGCACGACACTTTGCATGAGCTGGGCTACGACAAGCTCCTGGAAAAGACGGTCCATGCCATTCCCGATGCCACTGATCGCCTGGCCTACGTTGCCAACCTGACCGAACAGGCGGCGTGCCGGGTGCTCAACGCAACCGATATTGCCAAGCCGCTGCAGGATGAGCTGGAAACTTCCTCCCGCGCCCTGGGGGCTCGCTGGGACAAGCTGTACGCCAACCAGCTGTCGGTGGAGGAGTTCAAGCAGCTGGCGGCGGAAACCCGTGCCTTCCTCCGGGACACGGCACCCCAGAAGGCGGCCGCCACCAACGATCAGTTGCTGGAAATCATGATGGCCCAGGACTTCCAGGATCTGACCGGCCAGGTCATCAAGAAGGTGGTGGTGCTGGCCCAGGACCTGGAAAACCAACTGGTGCAGGTGCTGGTGGATGTGATTCCCGACGCACGTCGCAACGAAAACGTAAACAGCCTCCTCAACGGTCCTGTCATCAGCAGTGAAGGCCGTACCGATGTGGTGGTGAACCAGCAGCAGGTCGACGACCTGCTGGATAGCCTCGGCTTCTAAGGGAGTAGCGCCATGAGCGACTTCGCCGGAATGGAAGACCTGCTGCAGGATTTCCTGCAGGAGGCCAACGACCTTCTGTCCGATGTGGACAATAAACTGGTGGATCTGGAGAAGGCGCCAGACGACCGGGGCTTGTTGAACGACATTTTCCGCGGCTTCCACACCATCAAGGGTGGTGCCGGCTTCCTCAATGCAACCGAACTGGTGACTCTGTGCCACCTGACGGAGAACCTGTTCGACCGCCTGCGCAATGGGGAAATGCAGCTCTCGCCTGAGCTCATGGATATCATCATGGCCGCCACCAAGGGGGTGCGCGACATGTTCGGCGAGCTTTCCGGCGGCGTGCAGCCCCGTCCTGCTCCAGACGATATGCTGGATGCCCTGCGGCATGTGCTGGAAGGTGGGGAAGCCCACGCTCCGGCAGCCGTCGCTGCCGAGCCGGTGGCGGTGCCTGCTGCTGCCCCGGCGGCCCAGTCCGGCGAGCCCGACTGGCAGGCCTTGCATGCGGCAGTGACCGGTGTGGCACCTGCCGCACCTGCGGCAGTGGTTCCTGCTGCTGCCGAAGTGGTGGTGGCGGAAGCTCCGGTACAACCCCATTTCCCGCCTTCCGGCCGTCGTGTGAACGACAAGCCGGGGGCCGGCGGCGCGCCGGTGGGGCGCCGCGTCGAAGAGCGTGCCGCGGTACGGGAAAATACCATCCGTGTCGATACGGCCCGTCTCGACCAGGTGCTCAACCTGTCCGGCGAGATCGGCCTGACCAAGAACCGGCTGACCAGCCTGCGGGCCGATATCCTGGCCGGCAAGACCGACGCCGAAACCCTGCATGCCCTGGATCAGGCCGTCAGCCAGCTGGATCTGCTGGTGTCCGACCTGCAGAACTCGGTCATGAAGACCCGCATGCAGCCGATCGGCCGCCTGTTCCAGAAATATCCCCGGATTGCCCGCGATCTGGCGCGGCAGCTGGGCAAGGATGTGGAACTGGTGCTGGCCGGTGAAGAAACCGAAGTGGACAAGACCATGATCGAGGATCTGGCAGATCCCCTGATCCACTTGATCCGCAATGCGGTGGACCACGGCGTGGAGCCGTCCAACGAACGTTCGGCGGCCGGCAAGCCGGTGAAATCCGTGGTGCGCCTGGAAGCACGTCAGGAAGGTGACCACATCGTCCTGATCGTGGCCGACGACGGCCGCGGCATGAGCGCCGAGCGCATCCGGGCCAAGGCCATCGAAAAGGGGCTGATTTCCGAAGAGGAAGCCAATACCCTGGACGAACGCCAGAGCCTGAACCTGATCTTCCTGCCCGGCTTCTCCACCAAATCCCAGATTTCCGACGTATCCGGCCGCGGTGTGGGCATGGACGTGGTCAAGACCAACATCCAGAAGCTCAACGGCGCCATCGAGATCCGTTCCGAGCCGGGCAAGGGCTCCGTTTTCATCATCTCCCTGCCCCTGACCCTGGCCATTCTGCCGGTGCTGCTGGTGCTGCTCGGCGATCAGCCTTTTGCACTGCCCCTGTCCATGGTCCGGGAAATCCTGCCCATCGAGAAGGACAAGCTGCAGGAAGTGGGCGGCAAGGAGACCCTGGTGGTGCGCGGCGAAATCCTGCCGGTCATTTCCCTGGCCCGCCTGCTGGGCTGGCCCCAGGATCGGGATCCCGAGTATGGGGTGCTGATGCAGACGGCGGAGCGCAGCTTCATCCTGTCGGTGGACAGCTTCGCCGGCCGGGACGATGCCGTGATCAAGTCCCTCGACGACTTCCGTCCCCGTGGCGTGGCCGGTGTTACCACCCTGTCCAATGGCCAGATCGTTTTGATCCTGGATATGAAGGAGCTGCTCTCGGATCTGGGTCAGCATCTGGATCTGGGGCCGGGCGGCGGCGCGCGGGCGCTGGAATTCGCCTGAAAACCCTTAGCAGTCAACGTACTACCGGGGAGCCTTGGCCTCCCCGGTGTCGTTTACAGGGCGGCAAAAGTTGCCGAGGAGCGGCAAAATTTTGAGACTGTTCACAAAATAAATCGCTTACCTCTTTAATTTTTTTGATTTTTTCCTATAATGGCCGTAATCCATATGGATGCCGGTCATGGCGGAAGATAGCGATCTCGAGAAAACAGAAGCGCCAACAGGCAGGCGCATAGAGCAGGCCCGGGAGCAGGGTCAGGTTCCCCATTCCCGGGAACTGGGCTCTTTTCTCGTCCTGATCGTTTCCGCCGGCACGGTATGGTTCCTCGGCGGCTGGTTCGTGCAGCGTCTTTCCCTGGTGTTCCGCAAGGGGCTGGTGTGGGACCGGCGGGCCGTGGATGATCCCGAATATGCCCTGACCCGTTTTTCGGCCTTGTCCTGGGATGCCGTGGTTGCTTTTTGGCCCCTGATCCTGGCATTGGTGCTGGCAGCGCTGGCATCCCCCTTTCTCCTGAATGCCTGGAATTTCGCCCCCAAAGCTTTTACCCCTGACCTGACCCGCCTCAATCCGCTGAACGGCATCAAGCGCGTTTTCTCGTGGAACGGGCTGGTCGAGATGGTCAAGGCCGTGGCCAAGGCCGGTCTCATCGGCGGCGTGGCGGTATGGGTTATCTGGCGTGAGCAGGACCAGCTCTTCCAGTTGCTCTCCCTGCCCCTGGATGCCGGTCTGGCTATGGCCGGCGACATGATTTCCTGGAGTTTTCTCCTGATTGTGGCGGCCATGTTCCTCATCGTTGCCGCCGACGTGCCCTTCCAGCTGTGGCAGTACTACGACAAGCTGAAGATGACCAAGGAAGAGGTCAAGCAGGAACACAAGGAAATGGAAGGTAGTCCCGAGGTCAAGGGACGCATCCGCCGCCTGCAGCGTGAGGCTGCCCAGCGTCGCATGATGAGCGCGGTGCCCAAGGCCGATGTCATCGTCACCAACCCGACCCACTTTGCTGTTGCTTTGGCTTACACCGCAGGCATGCGGGCGCCCAAGGTGGTGGCCAAGGGCGTGGATGCCGTGGCCTTGCGCATCCGGGAAATCGGTGCCGAGCATGGCGTGCCCCTGCTGGAGGCTCCGCCCCTGGCTCGTACGCTGTACCGCTTCGCCGAGCTTGAGGATGAGATTCCCGGTGCCCTGTACAACGCGGTCGCCGAAGTGCTGGCCTACGTCTATCAATTGAACCGTTATCGGGAAGTCGGCGGCAGCTATCCGGTGCCGCCCCGGGATCTGCCCATTCCCCAGGACATGATGGTGGAGGCTGCCAATGGCTAGTAACGCCATGTCCCTGCAAGGCCTGTTCGGGCGCCTCAATCCGCGCCAGCTGGCGGCACCCGTCTTGATCCTGATGATCCTGGCGATGATGGTCCTGCCCCTGCCGGCCTTTGCCCTGGACCTCTTCTTCACCTTCAACATCGCCCTTTCCATCATCGTCCTGCTGGTGGCGATCTACACGCTCAAGCCTCTGGACTTCTCCGTCTTCCCCACCATCCTGCTGGTGACCACCCTGCTACGTCTGTCCCTGAACGTGGCCTCGACCCGGGTGGTGCTGCTGCAGGGGCATACGGGGCCGGACGCCGCCGGCAAGGTGATTGAAGCCTTCGGCCACTTCCTGGTGGGCGGCAATACGGCGGTGGGTATCGTCGTTTTCCTGATCCTGGTGATCATCAACTTCATGGTCATCACCAAGGGTGCTGGCCGGGTAGCCGAAGTGGCAGCCCGCTTCACCCTGGACGCCATGCCCGGCAAGCAGATGGCCATCGACGCCGACCTCAACGCCGGCCTCATCGCCGAGGACGAGGCGCGCCGTCGCCGGGCTGAGGTGGCCAGCGAAGCCGATTTCTACGGTTCCATGGACGGTGCTTCCAAGTTCGTGCGCGGCGATGCCATGGCCGGCATCATCATCATGCTGATCAACGTCATCGGCGGCCTCATCGTCGGCGTCCTGCAGCACAACATGGACGTGGGGGTGGCGGCCAAGAACTACACCCTGCTGACCATCGGCGACGGCCTGGTGGCCCAGATTCCGGCGCTGATCATTTCCATCGCTGCCGGTATGGTGGTGACCCGGGTGGGGGATGACCAGGACATCAGCAGCCAGTTCCTTGGCCAGATGTTCGCCAATCCCCGGGTGATGTGGATTACCGCCGCCATTCTCGGAATCATGGGCCTGATTCCGGGTATGCCCAACTTTGTTTTCATCCTCCTTGCCGCCATGTTGGGTGGCTTGGGTTACCTGCTTTCCAAGCGGGCTGAGCTGGTCAAGACTGCACCGGTGCCGGTGCAGGCGCCGCCGGCGCCCGAGAACATGGAAGCCAGCTGGAACGACGTGGCGCCGCTGGACGTGCTGGGCCTGGAAGTGGGCTACCGTCTGATCCCGGTGGTGGACAAGTCCCAGGATGGGGAACTGCTGCGGCGCATCCGTGGCATCCGCAAGAAATTTGCCCAGGAAGTGGGCTTCCTGGTGCCGCCGGTGCACATCCGGGACAACCTGGAACTGCGCCCCAACGCCTATCGCATCCAGCTGAAGGGGGTCGAGGTCGGCGGTGGCGAAGCCTTCCCCGGCCAGTTCCTGGCCATCAATCCCGGCCGGGTGGCCGGTACCGTGTCCGGAACCCCGACCAAGGATCCGGCCTTCGGCCTGCCGGCTGTCTGGATCGACGCCAGCCTGCGGGAACAGGCCCAGTCCTACGGCTACACCGTGGTGGATGCCTCCACCGTGGTCGCCACCCACCTCAACCACCTGATCCTGTCCCATGCCGCCGAACTCCTGGGGCGCCAGGAAACCCAGCAGCTGCTGGACCATCTGGCCAAGGAAATGCCCAAGCTGGCCGAGGATCTGGTGCCCAAGGTCATTCCCCTGGGAACGCTGCAGAAGGTGCTGCAGAACCTGCTGGAAGAAGGCGTGCATATCCGCGACATGCGCACCATCATCGAAACCCTGGCCGACCACGCGCCCCGCAATGCCGATCCGGAGGCCCTGACCTCCACCGTGCGCGTCGCCCTGGGGCGCAGCATCATCCAGCAGCTCTATCCCGGCACCGCCGACATGCAGGTCATGTCCCTGGACCCTCAACTGGAACGCATCCTGGTCCAGGCTGTTGCCGGTTCCGGCGAAGGCAGCCTGGAGCCCGGCCTGGCCGATACCCTGATGCGCGAGACCGCCGCCGCCGCCCAGCGTCAGGAAGAACTGGGCCTGCCCGCGGTGCTGCTGGTGCCGGCCAGCATCCGTACCCTTCTTTCCCGCTTCCTGCGGCGCACCGTGAGCCAGCTCAAGGTGATCGCCCACAGTGAAGTTCCCGAATCCAAAATCATCAAAGTCACCTCGCTCATCGGGGGTAGATCATGAACGTCAAAAAATTCATCGCCGTAAATGCCCGGGAAGCCCTGCGTAAGGTCAAAGAGACCTTGGGTCCCGACGCCATCATCCTCTCCAACCGGGGCGTTCCCGGCGGCGTGGAAATAATGGCGGTCGCTTCCCGCGACATGGCCATGATCGTGCCCGGCCCCTCCCGGGACGAGGTGGCGGTGGAGGACTACAAGGTCAGCCTCTCCAGCGCCTCCCGCCCTGCACCAGCTGCGGCGCCGGCCCGGCCTGCCCCTGCTCCCCGAGCCGCAGAAATGCAGCCTTCCCAGCGTGGTGCCGCTGCAAACCCCGCCAGTGGCCCCATCCCGGCCGTCGCCCGCCCGGCTCAGCGTCCGGCGCCCCGTCCCGAGATGGCCGCCCGCTCCGGCGCTACCCGCGCGGTGCGCGAGGAAGAGGAAATCCCGGCTGCGGTCATGATGGAAGAGATCCGCGCCCTGCGCAAAATCGTCGAGCAGCACATGGCCGGTTTCGCCTGGGGCGAGACCGCCCGCATGGAGCCGGTGAAGACGGACATGCTGCGCCAGATGCTGGATGCCGGCTTCTCCCCCCAGTTTTCCCGCGAACTGCTGGCCGAGCTACCTGCCGAACTGGATGCATCCCAGGCCCAGGCCTGGATCAAGGGTGCCGCCGACCGTTCCCTGCTGACCATCGGCAACGACAATGACATCATCGACCGGGGCGGCGTGTACGCCCTGGTGGGTCCCACCGGGGTCGGCAAGACCACCACCACCGCCAAGCTGGCCGCCCGTTGCGTGGTGCGCCACGGTGCCGACAAGCTGGCTCTGGTCACCACCGACGGCTACCGGATCGGCGCTCACGAGCAGTTGCGTATCTATGGCCGCATCCTCGGCGTTTCCGTGCATCTGGTGCGGGACGTGGGCGATCTGCGCAATACCCTGGAAGAACTGTCCCACAAGCACATGGTGCTGATCGACACCATGGGCATGAGCCAGAAGGACCGCCTGGTGGCCGAGCAGATCTCCATGCTGATGGGCGCCAACGGCGACGTGCGCCGCCTGCTCTGCCTGTCGGCCACCAGCCGCGGCGATACTTTGGATGATGTGATTTCCGCCTACCAGGGCGAAGACCTGGCCGGCTGCATCCTGACCAAGGTGGACGAAGCTGCCAGCCTGGCGACGCCCCTGGATGCCATCATGCGCCACGGCCTCAAGCTGCACTACGTCTCCAACGGCCAGCGCGTGCCGGAAGATCTGCACCTGCCTAACCGGGCCTATCTGCTGCACCGGGCCTTCAAGGACTTGCCGGAAACCTCTCCCCATCGCTATGCCGGCGTCGAGCCGGCCCTGATGATGGCCAATGCGGGCCTGACCGGCACCTATGGAGGCCGTCGTGGCTGAATTCCGGGGTGACCAGGCGGCCGGCTTGCGCCGCCTGTTCGGGCGCGAGCAACTGCGGGTGGTGAGTTTTGCCGCCGGCTGCGAAGGCGTCGGCAAAAGCGTTGCCGTAGCCAATCTGGCGGCCGCCCTGGCGCGCCAGGGCAAGGAAGTCCTGATCCTGGACGAGAATACCGGCGCCGATAACCAGGCCGCCCTGTTCGGCGTGCCGGCCCGTTATGACCTGGTGCACGTGGTGAATCGGGAAAAGCCCCTGGAAGAGGTGCTGCTCGCCGCTGGAGCCGGTGTGCGCCTGCTGCCGGCGGCCCGGGCCGTGAAGAAGCTTTCCCGTTTTTCCCTGGCACAGAAGCAGGCCCTGGTGGAAGGCCTGGCGGAGATGGAGCATCCGGCCGACGTCATCCTGGTGGATACGGCGGTGGATCATCCCCTGGGTTTCTCGCCCCTTGGCCTGGCAGCCCAGGAAACGGTGATCGTGCTCTCTGCCACCGGCTCCGCCATCACCGAGGCCTATGCCCTGATCAAGAAAATGAGCACCGGCTACGCCCGGCGCGACTTCCGCATCCTGGTGAACAAGGTCAAGGCCGCCGCCGATGCGGAAGCGATTTTCGACAACATCGCCCAGGTTGCCAGCCAGCGCCTGCACGTCAGCCTGGACTACAGCGGCTGCATCCCCCTGGACGATGCCCTGCGCCAGTCGTCCCGACTCGCCCAGCCTGTGGTTACGGCGTTCCCGGACAGTCCGGCAGCCCGCAGCCTGCGCGGCCTGGCGGCCGACATGCTGCACTGGCCTCAGTCGGGTAGGGAAGGGGGCGGACTCGAACAATTCGTGCAACAGCTGCTACACTTGAGCCAACGCATTACGCCGAGCCCTATCCACGCCGGATAGCCCAACCGACATATGTATAACGCCGCTGGTCAGCTCGACAAGGAACAGCTCGTCCAGCGCTTCGCTCCTCTCGTCAAGCGCATCGCTTACCACCTGATGGCACGCCTGCCGTCCAGTGTGCAGGTGGAGGATTTGGTGCAGAACGGGATGATCGGTCTGCTGGATGCCATGAACCGGTTCGAGACCGGGCACGGCGCCCAGTTCGAGACCTACGCGGCGCAGCGCATCCGGGGGGCCATGCTGGATGGCCTGCGGGAAAACGACTGGCTGCCCCGGGGATTGCGCCGGGACCTGCGCCGCATCGAACAAGCCATCACCCAACTCGAACAGGAGCACGGTCGCGTGCCGACGGAAAAGGAGTTGGCCGAAGCCATGGACATGTCCCTGGCCGATTACCAGAAAATGCTGGGCGAAGCCCGGGGCCATCAACTGCTCTACTTCGAAGACTTCACCGAAGAGGGCGAGGAAGGCTTCCTGGAGCGCCACCTGACGGATCACGATGCCGATCCCCTGCGCCTGCTCGAGGAGCAGAGCCTGCGGCAGACCCTGGTGGCTTCCATCGGCGAGCTGCCGGAACGGGAAAAATTGATGATGGCCCTCTACTATGAGCAGGACCTCAATCTGCGGGAAATCGGCGAAGTCATGGGGGTGACCGAGTCCCGCGTCTGTCAGCTGCATAGTCAGGCCATCGCCCGCTTGCGGGCCAAGGTTCTGGGTGAGACTTCAGGAAAGAAGAAAAAACGCCATGGATAGCATAAGCATTATCGGTTTGCTCCTGGGGCTTGGCGCCATCATCGGGGGTCAGATTCTCGAAGGGGGGCACCTCGGCTCCCTGCTGCAGCCCACCGCTGCCATGATCGTGCTGGGGGGGACCTTCGGTGCCGTCCTGCTGCAAAGTCCCGTATCCACCGTGGTCCGGGCTTTCAAGATGCTCAAGTGGGTGTGGGTGCCGCCGGCGGTCAATCACGCCTGGATGATCAACAGCATTTCCGACTGGAGTCATGTCTCCCGGCGCGAGGGCCTGCTGGCCCTGGAGGGGTTCATCGCCCAGTTGCGCGATCCGTTTATCCAGAAAGGGCTGCAACTGCTGGTGGACGGTGCGGAGCCGGAACGTCTGCGGGAGGTGCTGGAGGTGGAAATCGGCACCTATGAAGAGGAGCTGAAGGCCGGTGCCAAGTTCTGGGAATCCGCCGGCGGCTTCTCTCCCACCATCGGCATTATCGGCGCGGTGATGGGTCTGATCCACGTGATGGAGAACCTGTCCGATCCCTCCAAATTGGGGGCCGGTATCGCCGTCGCCTTCGTGGCCACCATTTACGGCGTCGGCATGGCCAACCTGGTGCTGATTCCCATGTCCACCAAACTGAAGGCTCATATTGCCCGCCTGGTGACCCTGCGGGAAATGCTGGTGGATGGCCTGGTCGGCATCGCCAACGGCGACAACCCGCGCATAATCGAGAGCCGCCTCCAGGGTTACGTGAGCTGATCCCATGGGACGCCGCAATAAAAAGCACGCGGACGAGCACGAAAATCTGGAGCGCTGGCTCGTTTCCTACGCCGACTTCATTACCCTGCTGTTTGCCTTCTTCGTGGTGATGTACGCCATCTCGTCGGTGAACGAGGGTAAGTACCGGGTGCTATCGGATTCCCTGATCACTGCCTTCAAGAATCCCTCCATCGTCGATGGGGGCGCCATCACGGTCGTGCCCAAGCGGACGCCGGACAGTGTGGTCAAGCAGATCGTGGTGAAGGAGGATCCCAAGGTCGTCGAGGCCAAACAGCAGCAACGGGACAAGATGCGCAATGTGGCCAAGGACATTTTTGCCGTCCTGGCGCCCCTGGTGCAGCAGGGCAAGGTCAGGGTGCTGGAAACGGCCCGTGGCGTCACTATCGAAATCAACGACAGCATTCTCTTCGCCCCAGGTCAGGCCCAGCTGGAACAGACCTCCATCCGGGCCATGCGGGCGGTCGGTGAGGTACTGGCGCCGACGGATTTCCCCATCACCATCGAAGGGCATACCGACAACATCCCCATCCGAACCGCCCAATTTCCGTCGAACTGGGAGTTGTCAGCGGTGCGGGCCACCACGGTGCTGCGGTTGTTTGTCGATGCCGGAGTCGCTCCTACCCATCTGACAGCCATCGGTTACGGCGAAACCCGGCCGGTCGAGATGAATGAGACGGTGGAAGGGCGGGCCCGGAACCGGCGGGTCAGCATCCTGATTGATTCCATGCTGCCGGAAAAGCCAACGCCTACCGCGCCAGGAACTGCTGCGGTTACCAATTAAAAGCAGGATGCTCTCTACAGGAGAGTGGAAGGAATTCTGGGGGCGCATAGGGCAAACTCAGGCGGCGTCAATGATGCGCCGGCCGGAGAGCTGAGTAGGCTGCCCATCAGGGCCGTAGAGGCTGTTATGAGACCTGGAGGTGGTCACCAAGGCGTTGAGCAACTGTTGATTGTGCTGCATGCGCATGGAGATGAGTTTGCCGTTCAAAAGGTTCAGTTCCTTGGCCTCCGCCACGAGCTTTTTCAGCTGGCCCCACAGGTCGGCGATATGTGCCGCTTTTGGATTTTCCGCTAGCCACGCTTCTATCCCAGTTCGGTCATGCTGTAGGCCGCAGGTAGAGAGGAACTGGTTGCGATTATCGCTCTGACGGTTGAGGGCGGCGACCAAGGTCATTTTTTCCGCAGTGATGTATTCCATCACTTGGGTATCACCGCCCTTTATGGCTTCCTGTTCCTTCTGCAGTAGGGCGACGAATGACTCCATTAGCTCGGCCTCAGCGGCCAAATGATCAGGTAGGGAGTGAATAACATCAGGCATAGGCGTTAAGCCCCTGCGGGGCAAGTCAGGTCTTGGCCTGCTTTGCAAGCAACTCCTGTGCCGAACTTATGAGTCGGTCAGCGATGGCTCCGGCATTGATGGAGAACCGTCCTTCCGCGATGGCCTGCTTAATGGCGGCTACCCGGTTGGAATCCACTTGGCCTGCTCCGTCTGCTTCCAAGCTGGAGTGTAGGCGTCCCGATAGGCTCAACTGAACCTCCCCGCCACCTTCAGTGACGGGGGACTGGGGCCGGCTGGCGCGCTTTGCTGTCTCTAATCCGGGGCTGCCGGCCGGGGCGAGAGAGGCGTCAATTTTCACGGCGAACCCTTTCAATAAGTATTTCTCAAACACTACTACGACACGAGGCGGCAAAACTTGAGGCCGGAATGTGGCTTTGCAGCACCTACACCCTTCTCCATTCTAGCGGAAGCGAGCATGAAAGTCTTAGTTACCTCCGGGGTTGGGTGCGGGCTCAGTAACCGATTTCGATGATGCCGCCTGGCCTGGCAATACCGCTAACGCTCTGGCCGTTGGCTGTGCGGGCCTGGGCAATCTGGCCGTCTGCAGCATTGTTCATGGCTCGACCTTCGCTACTTGCTGAGAATCCAGGGCCTCGGGAGAGAATTTTTACTGTCTGCCCTTGCTGGATTACTAGGGGCGCCATAAGCATTTCCGCTCGTAGCGGCTGTCCTGCTCCGATGGCGTTGCGGATGGTTTTGCCAATGGCTTGCTGGGCGTCAGTGACAACTCCGGCCGGCAGACTGGCTAAATCCCCGCTTTGAGTGGATACATCGTTGAGCGAAAGGGGTTGTCCCGGACTTAGGGGGCGGGCGCTGATGATGTAGTTGGCCTGAACACTGACTTGGGCGGGGACATAGATAATCCAGCCGGCGTCCCCTAGGCAACGAACCCCCACGGTGACTTTCCCCCACAGTCTAGACCCGGGCGGGAGAAAAGCTTCGACAGCGGGGCAGGGGGTGAGTTGGGTCCGACTATCCAGGGGGCTGATACTGAACTGGACCCGGCCGGGTAGGCCTTTGGTCTGGGTGCGGAGGAACTGGTCTACAGCATTGATGACAACGTCTCCGCTGCTCTGGGCCCATACCCAAGATGAAAGGAAGACAAGCAACAGAAAGGCGGACTTGCGACCTAGCAAGCGCAGGCGGATCAGGAGTCGGGCAAGGGTAGTCATGGGCCTATTTTGCCCCAGGCGGTAGGAAACCGGTATCTGTTCCTGCCGGACGCGGCAAGATTTGCCGTTGGGGCCAGCTCCTTTTTTGCTCACACTGAGACTTCCCACTCGGTCACTGAGTGAATTTCTGGCACGAAGTATGCATTGCTTGTTGCAAGACAAATGTAAAGGTGTAGCCATGGTGAGCAAGCTTGATCAGACCATCAATTTTCATCGCCAAGCACTGGGCTTGCGGGCCTATCGGCAGCAGGTGCTAGCCGCGAATATCGCCAACTCGGACACGCCTAACTACAAGGCTCGGGACATCGATTTCTCCGCCGCCCTGGACAATGCCTTGGCGGGCAAGCAGACCGGTGACCTGGGCTTGGCTCGCACCTCCACCCGGCACATCGCTGGTGCCGGCAATTCTGGCCCTGCGCCCCTGCTTTACCGCAGTTCCTTCCAACCTAGCGCTGACGGCAATACGGTGGACATGGACATTGAGCGGGCCAAATTCGCGGAAAACGCCATGCAGTACGAGGCCAGCGTTCAGTTCATCGGCGGCCAGTTTAAGACCATGCTGTCGGCTATCCAGGGCCAGGGCGGCCAATAAGGAAATCTAAGCCATGAGTATTTTCAATATGTTCCACGTGGCGGGCAGCGCTCTCACCGCCCAATCCGTCCGTCTCAATGCCGTGGCCTCGAATATGGCCAACGCCGATAGCATCACCAGCGCCGACGGCCGTCCCTATCGGGCCAAGCAGGTGGTCTTCGAAACCACTCCAGTCGGCAGTGAGGCAGCCCAGGGGGTGCGGGTCAAAGAGGTAGTAGAGAGCGCTGCGCCGCCTCGTATGGTGTTTGATCCCAAAAATCCGGCAGCAAATGCCGACGGCTACGTCTCGATGCCTAACGTGGATGTGGTGGAGGAGATGGTCAATATGATTTCTGCCTCCCGTTCCTATCAGAGCAATGCTGACGTGATGAACACGGCCAGGACATTGCTGATGCGCACGCTGGCCATGGGCCAGTAACCCGACTGCAGGAGTAAATGAACATGGCTACCACCGTCGAAAACAATCCCTATTCCGGTCTTAATGGTGTGTCCACAGGCAAGACCACCGACAAATCTTCCAGTAAGAGCTCTGCTGACGAGATTCAGAACCAATTCATGACCATGCTGGTGACCCAGTTACGTAACCAGGATCCACTGAATCCCATGCAGAGCGCCGAAATGACCAGCCAGCTGGCGCAGATCAATACCGTTAGCGGCATCGAAAAACTCAATTCCACCCTATCCAGCATGATGAGCACCTACAACGCTTCCCAGTCCATGCAGGCGGCGGCAATGCTCGGCAAAAACGTCCTCATCCCGGGCGGCAATCTTGGCCTAGTGAAGAGCCAGGCGGTAGGCGGTTTTGAGCTGGACGGCGATGCGGATAAGGTAACCCTGACCATCAAGGATGCCGACGGCAAGGTGGTAAATACCGTGGATCTCGGTGCCGCTAAGGCTGGCAGCCATCTCTATGCCTGGGATGGCAAGGATGATACTGACACGGTGTTGAAGGACGGAACCTATACCGTGACGGTAGAGGCTACTAAGGGCGGTACGGCGGTGACCAGTCGCCCCCTGCAACTTGGCATGGTTTCTGCTGTAGTACGAGGGAAGTCGGGTTACCAGCTTGATGTGGGCACCGGCACCCTGATCAACTATGACGATGTACGGCAAATTCTGTAAGGCAGGAGAAAGATATGGCATTCCAGCAAGGCTTGAGCGGCCTCAATTCCTCGGCAAAGGCTTTGGACGTCATCGGCAACAACGTTGCCAACTCCAGCACGGTAGGCTTTAAGGCTGCCGAGGGCCATTTCGCCGATGTCTATGCTGCTTCCCTGGGTAACGGGGGGGCAAGCCAGATCGGTATCGGTACCAATTTGGCCGCCATCATGCAGCAATTCACCCAGGGGAACGTGTCTACCACCAACAATACCCTGGACATTGCCATCAACGGCAACGGCTTTTTCCGCCTCAGCCAGAACGGCGCGGTGAGCTACAGCCGCAACGGCCAGTTCCATCTGGACAAGAACGGTTACATTGTCAATGACCAAAATCTGCGCCTGACGGGCTATCCCGCCGGTGCCGACGGCACCATCCGTCCCCAGACGCCGACGGAATTACAGATTACCCCCGACCTCCTCAGCCTGAATCCGGTGGCTACCGGTCAGAGTGTTGGTGGGGAATACGCTGGGGTACGCCTGTCCCTGGCTCTGGACTCCCGGGAAAAATCCAAGACCTGGACTGCTCCGCCCGCCGCCCAGGCCATTCCCAGCGTTGACCCGGCCATGTACAACTACTCCACGGCCCAGACTATCTACGATACCTTGGGTAATGCCCATACCCTGACCTATTACTTCGTCAAGGAAGCAGCTACAAACAGCTGGCGCATGTATGGTTCCGTGGATGGCACATCCACACGTTCGGCGGATGGTAACACCCCCTTGAACATGGACGTGGGGGTCCCGGTGACCTTCAACACCAGTGGTCAATTGGTGAGCTTCAATGGGGATGCCACCACCCCTTTCGAGGCTGCCCTATCCTTCAACATCAATAAGGTTGTGTCTGACCTGCAGACTGCCAACCCTGCTGTGCCCAACAACGGCGCGGCAGCCACCCTGGCCTTCAATATCAACTTCACCGGTAGCACCCAGACCGGCCAAGCCACCTCAGTCAAGCGCATGCTGCAAGATGGCTACAGTGCTGGCAACCTGAATGGTATGAGCATCAGCAGTGAAGGTGTTATCCAGGGGCGTTACAGCAACGGTCAGACTCGCAATATCGGGCAGATGGTGCTGGCTAACTTTGACAACCCCAATGGCCTGCAGTCCATCGGTGGCAATCAGTGGATCGAGACTTCGGAGTCTGGCCAGCCTACTGTAGGGTCCCCGGGTAGCGGCCGCCTCGGTGCGGTGCAATCCAATGCGGTGGAAGAGTCCAATGTGGACCTGACTTCGGAGCTGGTGAAAATGATCACCCAGCAGCGAAACTACCAGGCCAACTCCCAGACCATCAAGACCCAGGACCAGATCATGCAGACCATCGTCAATCTGCGCTGATCAATAAGCTGAATCACCTACCTCAACTGTACGGACTACACCAATGGATCGCCTGATATATACCTCCATGACCGGTGCCAAGCATGCTTTCATGCGGCAGGCCGGCGTGGCGCACAATCTGGCGAACGCTTCCACCATCGGCTACCGCTCCCAGGAACATCATTTCCGGGCGGTGCCCCTGCAGGGGGAGGGCTTCCCTTCCCGCACCTTCACGGTGGATGCTTCTGTGAAGGATGTCATGGACCAGGGGCCGATGATGTTCACCGGCCGTTCTCTGGATGTGGCTGTTCAGGGCAAGGGGTGGATCGCGGTGCAGGGTGCTGATGGCCGGGAAGGTTACACGCGAGCCGGCAGTTTCAATGTCAATGCCAACGGCCAGCTGCAGACCAAGGATGGCAACAATGTCATGGGAGAGGGTGGTCCCATCAGCATTCCGCCGGATTCCACCATCGCCATTGCTCCGGACGGTACCATTTCCGTGGTTCCCACCTTCGGTACTCCGAATACCACCAATGTGGTCGGCCGCCTGAAGCTGGTTAATCCCCCTGAGGAGCAGCTGGAGCGTGGCGCCGATGGGCTGTTTCGTCAGAAGAACGGTCAGCCTGCCGAGTTGGACGCCAATGTCCGCGTTGTCCCGGAAACCCTGGAAGGCAGCAATGTGAATGTGGTGGATGCCATGGTCAATATGATTTCCATCGCTCGTCAATTCGATATGCAGATGAAAATGCTGCAAAACGCTGATGCTAACGCCCGTGCCTCCGGCCAGCTCCTGGCCTACGCCCGCTGACCCTGGATTCGACTAGGAAATAACCATGATCCGCTCCCTCTGGATTGCCCGTACCGGCCTAGATGCCCAGCAAATGCAGCTGGACGTTATCGCCAACAACCTGGCGAATACCTCCACCAACGGCTTCAAAAAATCCCGCGCGGTCTTCGAAGACCTGTTGTATCAGACTCTGCGCCAGCCTGGCGCCCAGTCTTCCCAGCAGACCCAGATTCCCGCCGGTCTGCAGCTGGGTACCGGGGTCAAACCTGTGTCTACCGAACGTATCCACACCCAGGGCAATTTGCAGCAGACTGGTAACGATTTGGACGTAGCCATCAACGGTGCTGGCTTTTTCCAAATTCTCATGCCGGATGGTTCCACAGCCTATACGCGGGACGGTTCGTTCCACAAGGATAACCAGGGCCAGATGGTGACGGCTAGCGGCTATCCCCTACAGCCTTCCATCACCATTCCCCAGAATGCCACCTCCCTGACCATCGGTAAGGACGGCACGGTTAGCATTACCCAGCCCGGGAATACTGCCGCCATCCAGATTGGTGCGATCCAATTAGTGAGTTTCATCAATCCTTCGGGCTTGCAGAGCGTGGGTGAGAACCTCTATCTGGAAACCTCCGCTAGCGGCACGCCGACCCCCAATACTCCGGGAACCAACGGCCTGGGTGTTCTCAACCACAAGTACGTGGAAACTTCCAACGTCAATGTGGCGGAAGAGTTGGTGTCGATGATCCAGACCCAGCGGGCTTATGAACTGAACTCCAAAGTAGTGTCCACGTCCGACCAGATGCTGGGCCGCCTGACCCAAATGTAAGACTGATGCGGGGTAATACAATGAAAACCACAATTGCCGGCCTATTCCTGGCCACCCTGGCAATACTAGCCGGTTGTGCCTCCGTGCCGCCCACCAATGTGCACCAGCCTATGACGGCTCGTCCCCAGCCTCGGGGTGACTTAGCGGCAAATAACGGCGGCATCTATCAGCAGAGCGCTAGTCGGCCCCTGTTCGAGGACCGCCGTGCACGCTTCGTTGGCGATACTCTTGTGGTGAATATCGTCGAGAATACCCAGGCCACTATCAAGGGCGCGTCCAGCGCCCAGAAAACGGGTTCCGTCAATGCTTCCGTTACGGCCCTCGACGGTGTTCCCGGCAAAACATTTCAGGGGCTGAATGCCAGTGCTTCCAGTTCCGATACCTTTGCCGGTAAGGGTGAGTCCGGCGGTAGCAACGTATTTACCGGCACCATGACTGCAACCGTCATTGAGGTACTGCCAAATGGCAATCTGCTGCTGTCCGGGGAAAAGCAGGTGGCCATCGGCCAAGGCCAGGAATTCATCCGCGTCTCCGGTATTGTCAATCCTTACCAGATCACTGCCGCCAATACGGTGAATTCTTCCCAGATGGCTGACGCTCGGATCGAATACAAGTCCTCTGGTTACATTAATGAGGCTCAGGTTATGGGCTGGTTGGCACGATTCTTCCTTACTTTCCTGCCGTTCTAGGAGAAAACGCAGGAGAAGGATCATGGGCCTGAATTTGGGGAATACCTGGCGGGGGGGGGCAATTGTTGCCGCTTCCCTTTTGCTATTTTTGCCGCTACCTGCCCAGGCTGAGCGCATCAAGGATCTGGCCAATGTTCAGGGTGTGCGTAATAACCAATTGGTGGGCTACGGTCTGGTGGTAGGCTTGGATGGTAGTGGCGACCAGACCACCCAGACCCCCTTCACCGTACAGAGCATCATCAACATGCTTTCTCAGTTGGGGGTGACCCTGCCTCCCGGGCAGTCTTTACAGCTACGTAATGTGGCTGCGGTGATGGTTACCTCAAACTTGCCGGCTTTCGCGAAGCCAGGCCAGCAGATCGACGTTACAGTCTCTTCCATGGGTAATGCCAAGAGTCTGCGCGGTGGCACTCTGGTGATGACTCCTCTGAAGGGTGCTGATGGCAATGTGTATGCCATGGCACAGGGCAATGTGGTGGTTGGCGGTGCGGGGGCTTCCGCCGGAGGCTCTTCGGCCCAGATCAATCATTTGTCCGCTGGGCGGATCGCCGGGGGGGCTACGGTGGAACGAGAGGTTCCGACGGCCGTCGGACAGGGCCCCTATGTGCACTATGAGTTAAATACTACTGACTTCGGCACGGCCCAACGCATGGTGGAAGTGATCAATCGGGAAATGGGGCGGGAATATGGTCCTGTGGCCCAGGCTCTGGATGGCCGGGTTGTGCAGATCCGAGCTCCCGAGAATCCTAGCGCCCGGGTTGCCTTCCTTGGCCGTCTAGAGAACTTGGATGTTCAACCACAGAAATTGCCAGCTAAGGTTATTGTCAATTCCCGCACCGGTTCTGTCGTGATGAATCAGTCGGTGATGGTAGATGCCTGTGCCGTTGCCCATGGCAATCTCAATGTCACAGTGGGCAATCAGGCTAATGTGAGTCAGCCCAATGCCTTGTCTGGCGGCCAGACGACGGTGACCAATCAGGCGGATATCCAGATCAAGCAAGATGCAGGGGCTCTGCAGAACGTTAAGGCCAGTGCCAATTTGGCTGATGTGGTGAAAGCGCTCAATGCCCTTGGAGCGAATCCCCAGGACCTGCTGGCCATTCTCCAGGCCATGAAGGCGGCGGGCGCATTGCGGGCCGAGCTGGAAGTGATTTAGGCTTGCTTCTCTCGTCATCCTTTGCAGACAAGCATTCATGAAGCCTGATGACCTTTCCGCCAACCGTCTGGCAGTCGACGTACGGCAGACTGAAGATCTACGCCTTAAGCTGAAGCAGAACCCGCGGGAGGGTTTGAAGCAGGTGGCTCAGCAGTTTGAGTCCCTGTTCATCGGCATGATGTTGAAGAGCATGCGGGATACCCTGCCCCAGGACGGACTGTTCAGCAGCGACCAGACCCGGCTGTATACCTCCATGCTGGACCAGCAGTTGGCCCAGAAGCTGTCCACCTCCGGCCAGTTGGGCTTTGCCCGACTCATCGAACAGCAGATGGGCCGCTTCTTGCCCCCAGAGGAGGGGGCGGCGGGAGAGGTGGGCGGTTTGGGCGCCAGCCTAGGGGGCGGCCTGCAGGAAGCGGTGTCTCCCATGTCCGCACTGGCTTCGCCGGAAGTGATGCGCCAGGCTCTGCTTCTGGCCCGGGAGAAGGCCTCTGCCAAAGATGGGGCCCGAGCAGCGGCTACGGCGGCGGCAAATGCTGCCGCCGGTGCCGTCGATTCTGCCGCTAGTGCGCCCCAGATGCCGGCAAATAATGGCCGGGAATTTGTTAATCGCCTCTGGCCCCATGCCGTAGAGGCATCCCAGGCCACCGGAGTACCTCCCCATTTCCTCATTGCCCATGCGGCACTTGAAACAGGTTGGGGTAAGTCGGAAATTCGCCGGGCTGATGGCGGAACCAGCTACAACCTCTTTGGTATCAAAGCCGGCAAGAGCTGGCGGGGTCCGACGGTGAACGCCACCACCACCGAATACGAGAATGGCCGGGCTGAGACCGTGGAGGAGAAATTCCGGGTTTACGGCTCCTATGCCGAGGCGTTTCGGGATTACGCTAACCTGCTACAGCGTCCCCGCTTTTCTGGTGCTCTTGGTCGCCAAGATGGCACAGAGTTTGCTCGATCCCTGCAACAGGCAGGTTATGCGACGGATCCGATGTACGCGGACAAACTGGGCCGCATCATCAACGGCCCTACCTTACGCCAGGCCCTACAGGGCTGACCTGCCTCAACTTCTCCCGCAGTTTGCCGTTAAAGCCGGCAGGAATCGAGGTGCGTCATGTCTAACGGTCTTTTCGGAATCGGTATTACCGGCATCAACGCCGCCCAACTGGGTTTGATGACCACGGGCAACAACATCGCCAATGTGGACACCCCGGGATACAACCGTCAGCGGATCATCCAGGCGAACAACATTTCTGTTGCTACCGGTTCCGGTTTCATCGGCATGGGAACTCGGGTTGATACCATTTCCCGTGTTTATAATCAGGTGGTCACCGAGCAGATCAACAGCGCCCAGACCAAGGTCAGCGAGTACTCCACCTACTACGACCAGATCAAGCAGATTGACAACATGCTGGCAGACGAAAAGGCCGGCTTGTCTCCCTCCTTGCAAGCATTCTTCAAGGGAATACAGGAAGTGGCCTCTAATCCGGCCTTGATTACTTCCCGGGATGCCATGGTGTCCAGTGCCCAAACACTGACTAGCCGCCTGCAGAGTATGGAGTCCCGTCTTTCCGGGATGTATAAGGGGGTTAATGACCAGTTGCAGAGCACGGTGGCCTCCATTAACTCCTATGCCACTCAGATTGCCGAGCTGAATGAAAAAATCATGTTGGCCCAGGCAGCCACCAACCAGCCCGCCAATTCGCTGCTGGATCAGCGGGACTACCTTGTTGCCGAGTTGAACAAGCAGGTGGCAGTAACCACGGTGGAGGATGCCAACGGTGGTCTCAATGTTTTCATCGGTACAGGTCAGCAGTTGGTGGTGGGGCTTCGCGCCAATGAACTGCAGGTGAAAACTTCGAGTGCAGATCCGGAACGGATGGCAGTCGCCTTGACTAATGCGGGCGGCGCTCAGGAACTACCGGAAAACCTGCTCACTGGCGGTGTACTCGGCGGCTTACTGCGTTTTCGTAGCGAGTCCCTGGATAAGGCGGCTAACTCTCTTGGACAGGTGGCGGCCTCTATTGCATTGACTTTCAATGCCCAACAGTCCCTGGGACAGGATATGTTGGGTCAGACGGCAGCAAATGGTGCCTTTGCTTCCACTTTTTTCCAACTTTCGAATCCCCGAACCTGGCCCAATTCGCTAAACAGCGGAACCGGTGTGGTCGCCACTACCTTCGTTAGTCCCCCTCCTATGTCTCTCAATGGGAATACCTATTCCCTGACTTTCGACTCTGCCTCCGCTACCTATACGGCAACCCGGAAGTCTGATGGGACAACCTGGACGGCGACCGGTGCAAATGCTCTGAACAGCGTGGTGCAACAGGTGGCGACGGCGACGGGAGTGGCCCTGGATTTGGCCTCGGCCAACTACACGACCAACCTGACCGGCAGCGATTACCGGTTGAGTTACGATGGCGCCAATTACACGGTGCAGCGTCTCAGCGATGGTAAAAAGTGGACGGATCCAAGCTTGGCCACCTTGTCCGCCACCCTCACGACCAGCGACGGGATTAGTTTTACTGCGACCGGTGCTATGGCTAGTGGTGACTCTTTTCTGATCCAGCCGACTCGCGAGGCCGCTCGGAATATTTCCCTGAATCCGGCTATCGCCGCTGATTCTCGACTCATAGCAGCAGGACAGTCGGTTCGTTCTTCGGCGGCTACTGCGAATACGGGAACAGGGGTGATTTCAGGGGGGAACGTTTCTCCCGGCTATACCACTCCTGCCACCCCCACTAACTTCACCTTTAATTCCGGGACCAATACCTTTGATTTTTCGGCGTTTGCCGGCTCTGTTACTGTTACCACCAGTAGTGGGACAACGACCTATGCGGCGCCGGCAAACGCGGTACCTTACAGTGGGCCGTCCTCCCGTTATACCGTGAATGGTTTCACCTTTGAAATCAGTGGCAATCCTGCCAACGGTGACGTTTTTACGCTGGCGCGGAATACCACCGGGGTGTCTGATACCCGCAACATTTCCCGTATGGGGCTGCTGCAAACCAAAGGCACCATGTTTGGTGGCGATGCTACTTTCCAGGCTAGCTATGCCCAAGTGGTTAGCAGTGTCGGCAACAAGACTAAGGAATCCCAAGTTACCCGGGATGCCCAGCAGGCTTTGTTGGAACAGTCCACCGCCTCCCGGGAAGCTCAGTCCGGGGTTAATCTGGACGAAGAGGCCGCAAATTTGTTGAAGTACCAAAATGCCTATCAGGCCTCGGCAAAGATGATGTCGATTGCATCCGAAATATTCAACACCATTCTGTCTATCCGTAGCTAAACGGCCGTGTGGGGTTTGTTGTAAGGAGTAAATGCTATGCGTATCAGTACCAATATGGTGTTCAATGCCGGTACTTCCGGCATCCTAAACAACCAAGCCGCCCAATTGAAGACATATAATCAGGTTGCCACCGGCCGGCGGATTCTGTCTCCTGAGGACGATCCTGTGGCGGCCTCCCAGGTACTGATTCAGACCCAAGCCAAGGGGGTGAATACGCAGTACATGGACAACCAGTCCCAGGCCAAGGAAAGCCTGAAATTAATCGAGACCCAGCTTACTGCTGCCGGTAATACGCTGCAGAACGTCTTGGATCGTACTATCCAGGCTGGTAACACCACTCTGAACGATGCTAACCGGGCAGCCATCGCCCAAGAACTCCAGGTACGCCTGGATGAATTGGTGGCCCTGGCCAACAGTCAGGACGGTAATGGTCACTACATGTTCTCCGGCTACCAGTCTACTGTGCGTCCGTTTGCTACCTCCTTGGCCACCGGACCCTACAATAACGCTAATCCCTATGTTGTATTTTCCGGGGACCAAGGGCAGCGCACCTTGCAGGTAGATGCTTCACGGGATATGGGTATCTCCGAGTCCGGGGCAAACATCTTCGTCAAAGTCCGGGATCGGAACGGTAACGTCTCAAATCAAAGTATCTTTGATACCGTAAAAAACCTGGTGGATACCTTGAATACCCCAGTGGCTAATGATCCGGTAGCGGCCGCGGCTTTACCTGGGAAGATCACGGATGCTTTGAATGGTCTTTACGCGGCTAAAGACAATATTTCCACCATACGCTCGTCTGTCGGAGCCCGACTGGCTGAACTGGATTCACTGTCTAGCTCATCCAGCGACCTAGATTTGCAGTACGAGGAGTCTATTTCCAACTTGCGGGATTTGGATTACGCCTCAGCTTTGTCAGACCTGAGCAAGCAACAAGTCCAGTTGCAAGCAGCTCAGAAAGCTTTCATGACAGTATCGGGCCTTAGCCTGTTTAGCATGCTGTAATGGGGCAACGTCTTCTTTTCAGCATTGCCGTTGTTTTGGCTTTGGGCGCATGTACGTCCCTTAGAAGCCTGGACGGAAATTATCCGAATAACGGTCCCCTACTGCCTCAGGGCAATCTCCAACTGACCAGCACGATCAGCTATTCCTTGGAAAAGCTGGTTGTGGCAGGGGCGGGGGCTTGGCTGTTGTATCAGATATATGACCCTTTAGCGCCGAATTGGCAAATCGTAGAGGCCAAGGTCAGTGAGAACGTTTACGTTTTTGATTTGAAAATGAAGCGCTTCCATACCGGGGGTTCCGGGGAGGCTATGATGGTGATTAAGCGGAGGGCAGAGCAGTTGCGGCGGGAAAATGGCTTTGCCTCTTACCGCGTGGTGGATTATGTAGAAGGTATTGAGTCGTCCACCCCGGTCGCACAGCGCTATGCACAGGGGCTGGTTCAAATGGCTCGCAGCAGTCCCTGATGGGGTTGAGCTTCGTTATCGGTTGCTCGGGAGGAAGACCTCCAACATGAGGCGAAATCCTTCATCAAATATCCGGGTTAGTGGCGGCACCATGTAAGGCAGCGTCAACGCCAAAGTTGCCAGTCCAATTGCTAGTGTAATGGGAAAGCCGATGGCCATCAGGTTGAGTTGTGGGGCGGCCTTGGAAAGGATGGATAGGGCCAGATTGGTAATCAGAAGGGAGATAACGACCGGTAGCGAAAGCAACAAACCGATGCTGAACACGTTGGCACCTGCTTCGGCCAAGTTCAGCCATAGCCCCGCACTAACTGATGGGGTCGCGATGGGGATGATGTGGAAGCTTTCGGAAAGCCCTGCAATCATGAGCAGATGCCCGTTCAGTGCCAAGAAAACCATAGTGGCGCATAAGGTTACGACTTCCGCGACTACCCCGGTTTGGGCCGTATTCTGTGGATCGTACATCGTGGCAAAGCCCAGCCCCATCTGAAAACTCATCAGTTCGCCGGCCAAACCAATTCCCGCAAAAACCAAGCGCATGACCATTGCTAGGGATATGCCGATCAACAGTTGTTGGGCAAGTATCGCCAAGCCTATTCCCGATGCTGGTTCGATTGGCGGTAATGCGGGTACGGTCGGAACGATTGCCGCACTTAGCGCCAAACCGAGAATCAGACGAATACGTCGCGGTACCGCCGCGTTACTAAATACAGGAGCAGCCGCAACAAAAGCTAGGATGCGGACCAGAGGAAAGATGAAGGCCGCAATCCAAGCGTTTAATTCTGCAGAGGTAAAGCTGATCATCCAATCAGGCTCGGGATGCTGGAATAAAGACGTTGGATATAGTCAGTCATCATCTCTAGCATCCAGGGACCAGCAAAGATCAATGTCAGAAACATCGCAATGATCTTCGGTACGAACGACAGGGTTGCTTCGTTGAGGGAAGTTGCCGCCTGAAAAATGCTGATCAGGAGGCCAACTACGAGTGCTACCAGCAGTACCGGAGATGCAACCAGAATGGTCACTTCTACCGCCTGGCGGCCGATGTTCATGACGGTTTCGGGGGTCATGTGGCGAAGCTCTGGACGAGGGAGCCGAGCACCAGATGCCAGCCGTCCACCAGGACAAACAGCATCATCTTGAAGGGCATGGCCACCATGACCGGGGACATCATCATCATGCCCATGGACATCAGGACGCTGCCCACCACCATGTCGATGATGAGGAAGGGGATGAAGATGATGAAGCCGATCTGGAAGGCCGTTTTCAGTTCCGAAGTGACAAAGGCCGGGACCAGAATGCGCAGGGGCACCTTGTCCGGGCTCTCGATGTTCTTGATGCCGGCAAATCCGGCGAAGAGGGCGATGTCGGCTTCCCGGGTCTGCTTCAGCATGAAGCCCCGCACCGGTTGCTCGGCCTTTTCCAGGGCCTGCAGGAAAGTGATCTTGTTTTCCGCCAGGGGCACGTAGGCTTCGGTATAGACCCGGTCGGCCACCGGGGACATGACGAAAAAGGTGAGGAAGAGGGCCAGTCCCAGCAGCACCTGGTTGGGCGGCGTGGTCTGCAGGCCCATGGCATGGCGCAGCATGGAAAGGACGATGATGATGCGGGTGAAGGCGGTCATCATCAGCAGTACGGCCGGAATGAAGGTGAGGGCCGTAAGGGTCAGCAGGGTCTGGATGGACAGGGTGTAATTCTGTCCGCCGCCGGGGGCGGGGGTGCTGCTGAAGGCCGGTAGGCCGCCGGCCTGGGCCAGGGTGACCGCGGGGGCCAGCAGGATGCCGAGCAGCAGCAGGGGCCGGAGTTTTGCGAGATTCATTGAGTACTATCGGTTTTACGTGCCATCACCTGGTTCAGCCAGTGGGCAAAGGGTTGAGTACCGGGCAGACCGGTTGCCCCCTGGGGCAGTTCGCCCTTGGGCAGGGTGTGCAGGGTGCGGATCTGGCCGGGGGCGAGACCGATGACGAGCCAGGTGTCCTGGACTTCCACCAGCAGGATGCGCTCCCGGTTGCCGACGGCGATGCCGCCCAGCAACTTCATGGGGCCCTGACCAAAGGGGCGGCCGCCATAGATCCGGCGCATGAAAAAGGCGGCGAGCAGCAGCAGGCCAACGATGATGAGCAGACCGACAAAGGCCTGCACGACGCTGCTGCCGGAGACGCCGGGAGCTGCTGCCGGGGCGCTCTGGGCCAGGGCCAGCGTCGGCGCCAGCAATGTCAGGAGGCCTGCCGTGGTCGAAGGAATGCGGGGGTGTTGGGGCACGGGCGTCGATATGGGTTGAAGCCGCAGGGCGGCGGCATGAAGGGCCGGATTCCCGGTAAGGATGGCCGCTATGTTAATCCATGCACCGGAAATAAAAAACCGCCGCTCACCTGTGGATGAGGGCGGTTCGGCACCGAAGCGGTGGCTGGCGGGGTCAGCGGCCCAGTTTGCGCATGCGTTCGGAGGGCGTGATGATGTCCGTCAGGCGGATCCCGAACTTGTCGTTCACCACCACCACTTCCCCCTGGGCGATGAGGGTGCCGTTTACCAGCACATCCATGGGTTCGCCGGCCAGGGCATCCAGTTCCACCACGGAGCCGTGGGCCAGTTGCAGCAGGTTCTTGATGGTGATCTTGGTCCGGCCCAGCTCCACGGTGAGTTGCACCGGGATGTCCAGAATCATGTCCAGCTCGCGCATCATGCCGCTCTGGGCATCGGCGCCGCCGAAGGACTGGAAGATGTCGGCCGGCTGGGCTGCCGGGGTTTCCGGGGTGCTTTCCGCGATGGCCTGCTCGGCCATGGCGGCGGCCCAATCGTCTTCGCCGATGGCGTCGGCCGCGTCCTGGGGGTTCTCGGTGTTTTCGTCAGCCATTGGCTTCTCCCTGCGGGGCGTCGGGGTTGTCCGCCGCGATGAATCGTTCTACCTTGAGAGCGTACTGGTTGCTCTGCTGGCCGTATTTGCATTCCATGATGGCGACACCATCGACCTCCACGTTCAGGACTTCGGGAATGACTACCGGGATGACGTCGCCCGGTTTCATCTTCAGTACCTGCCGCAGCGAAACCGTGGCATGGGCCAGATTTGCCACCAGCTCCACTTCCGCCGTCTGCAACTGCCGGCGCAGGGTGCCCACCCAGCGCTTGTCGGTGGACAGCTGGTCGCTCTGCATGGTGCTGTAGAGCAGGTCCCGGATCGGTTCCACCATGGAATAGGGCATGCAGATGTGCATGTCGGCAGTGGCGCCGCCGAATTCCAGGGTGAAGGAGGTGGAAACGACGATTTCGGAAGGGGTGGCGATGTTGGCGAACTGGGAATTCATTTCCGAGCGGATGTACTCGAACTTCAGTTCGTGCACCGGCTTCCAGGAACGCTCGTATTCGCCGAAAACCACGTTGAGCATGCCCTGGATGATGCGCTGCTCGGTGGCGGTGAAGTCCCGCCCTTCGACCCGGGTATGGAAGCGGCCGTCGCCGCCGAACATGTTGTCCACCACCAGGAACACCAGGTTGGGATCGAAGATCACCAGGGCCGTGCCGCGCAGGGGTTTGACCGACACCAGGTTGAGGTTGGTCGGTACCACCAGATTGCGGATGAACTCGCTGTACTTCTGCACCTTGATGGGCCCCACCGAAATTTCGGCGTTGCGGTGCATGTAGTTGAACAGGCCAATGCGCAGATAACGGGCGAAGCGCTCGTTGATCAACTCCATGGTGGGCATGCGCCCACGCACGATGCGTTCCTGCGTGCCCAGGTTGTAGGCGCGAACGCCGGCCTCGGCGTCGCCGGATTGCTCCGGTTCGTCGCTTTCGCCGGTCACGCCCTTGAGCAGGGCGTCGACCTCTTCCTGGGACAGGAAATCCTGGGACATTGGGTTCCGGTTTCTACTGAATGATGAAGGAGGTGAAAAGCACTTCCTTGATGGGGCCGTCCTTGCCCTTGCCTGCAGGGTCGAGAACGCCGTTCATTTCCTGCTTCATTTCCTCGGCCAGGGTTTCCTTGCCTTCCTTGGAAACCAGGTCGGAGCCTTTCTTGCTCGACAGCAGCAGCATCACCTTGTTGCGTAGCTTGGGCATGTGCAGCTTGATCTGCTCACCGGCCGCAGCATCACCCAATTCGATGGATACCGCCACCTGGAGATACTGCTCTCCCTGGTCGGGCACCAGATTGACCGTAAAGTTCTCCAGGGCCACATAGACGGGCGGGGATTCCTTGCCGCTCTTCTTCTTGGCCTTGGGGGCATCGGCGGCAACCTCTTCGTCCTCATCATGGTTGGAGGAACCGAGCATGAAGAAGGCCCCCGCGCCCAGGGCGCCGAGCAGGACGACAGCAGCGATGATGATGATGAGCAGCTTGCCCTTTTTCTTTGGCGCCTGTTCACCTTCAGCGGCCGGTTTGGCCTCGGCTTTCGCCATAGTGGACTCCTCTATTTGTCATGCCGCTTTGGCGGTCGTGTTTTTGTCGGCAGGGCCGTCTGTCTCAGGCAAAGGTGTCCACCAGGCCGTTGCTCTGGCGAATCACGGTACCTGTAGTTGCAGCCGGTTCATTGCCACCTTCCGCAAGTATACCGCCTGTGCTGCCGCCCCGGGAGGCAGCAGCCTGGTTCTGGGCTGCCTGTTCCTGTTGCTGCTGCTGGAAAGACTGGCTGCTGACGTTGGCCTGTCCCAACTCCAGACCGGCCGAGCCCATCATTTCGCGGAGGCGGGGCAGGGCGGCTTCAATGGCTTCACGCACCTCGGCGTGGGGTGAGGAGAAGACGGCGGTGGCCTGGTCGCCACTGATCTTCAGGCTGACTTCCACCGGTCCCAACTGGGGCGGATTCAGGGTCAGCTGGGCGGACTGCTTGTCCTGGCCGGCAAGCCAGACGATTTTCTGGCTGAATTCCTGGCCAAAGGCCGGGTCCCGCACCGGCGTGTCGACCCGGGCCTGGGTCACGGAGGAAGTCGTATTGGCGCTGCCGTGGGCCTGATGGGCGGCATGCACGGCCGGCGGCGCATCCGGCAGCACGGGGGCGGAAATGTCCGTTTTGGCCTCGATTTGCTTCAGTGTGGTGTCGAAGGCGGCAATGTTTGCCGCTTTGCCGCCAGGCTTGTCGCCAAAATCGTTGCCGCTGTTCTCCGCAGCGCTACCGCCGATGACCGGGGATGGCACTCCACCCTCTGCTTGTGCAGCCAGGGGATCGGCTCCCTTGGCGCTACCGGTGCCTTCGCCGATCTTGAGTTCCGGCGCTGTCAGCGGGCCGTTGCCGGCTTCCTTGGCAAGAACCGGGGCTGCCGGTGTTGTCGGCTGGGTCTGCGTAAAGGCGAGGGCGGCAAACAATGCCGACATGTCGCTGGCGTTGGCGGTGGGGTCGGTTGTTTCTTCCGTCAATTCAGCGGACTCGGTATTGGCGGCGATGTCGCCACCCGCCACCATTTCTACCGCAGTACCCATCTGGGCCAGAAGCAGGGCGGCGAAATCGGCGCCAATCGGGCCATTGATCGCCGCCGAAGCCGATGCATCGCCGCTGTTGCTGGCACTAGAAGCGGCAGCGGCAGCATTGGCGGCCCCTGCCATGGCGGGAGGCATATTGACGGGGGCGGCAACGGCGGGGCTGGGCATGGTTATCTCTCATCCGCAAATCGGAACTGTCGATGGATGAGCAATCCCCGTGCCAGGGAGTCAGGCTGCGTCGGATTGATCGGAACGGGCCTTGCGGGCCGAAAATTCATCCTGCTGCTTTTGGTCCTGCTTCATTTCCCGTTGCAGTTCGGCAGCCAGATGGCGTTCGGCCAGGGTGTCGATGGCTTTCAGCTTGTGGTGGTGGGCCAGCCATTCGGCCTGGCCTGCGGCCGTATGCTGTTCCGAGGTCAGTACCACGACCCGCTGCTGGGCGATGGCCTCATCGATGCGGCCGATGAACTCCTGGAAGTTGCGCCAGCCTGCCGGGCTCAGGCCCTGGGCCGAGGCCTGGCGGAAGCGTTCGGCGTACTCGTCCCGGTACTGGATCAGCATGTTCAGCTTAGCCTTGGTGTCCTGCTCGGCCGCAATACGCCGGCCGAGTTCCTTGCTGGCTTCGTCGGCCCGGTTCTGCATCAGTTCCAGCAGGGGTTGCAGGGTGAAAGGCTTGGTCATTGGCGGTTCCAGTCCATGTTCCCCATTCTAGAGTATGGGGAAAGGGAAACTAGCCGATGCTTGGAAATATCTGTTGCAGCATGGCCAGGGTGGCTTCAATGCTGGAGCGGTCGGAGAGGTCCTGTTGCAGGAATTTTTCCAGCAGGGGCATCAGCTGGATGGCCTGGTCCACCATGGGGTCCGAGCCGGCGACATAGGCGCCGACGGCGATCAGGTCCCGGGAGCGTTGGTAGCGGGAATAGAGCTGTTTGAAACGCCGTACCAGGTCGAATTGGGCCGGGGTGATCAGGTTCACCATGGCCCGGCTGATGGATTGCTCGATGTCGATGGCCGGATAGTGGCCGGCGTCGGCCAGCTGGCGATTGAGCACGATGTGGCCATCGAGGATGGCTCGGGCCGAGTCGGCGATGGGGTCCTGCTGATCGTCCCCTTCCGCCAGGACGGTGTAGAAGGCGGTGATGGAACCGCCGCCGTCCGGGCCGTTGCCGGCCCGCTCCACCAGCTGGGGCAGGCGGGCGAAGACGGAGGGCGGATAGCCCCGGGTCACCGGGGGCTCGCCAATGGCCAGGGCGATTTCCCGCTGGGCCATGGCATAGCGGGTGAGGGAATCCATGATCAGCAGCACCTGCTTGCCCTGGTCGCGGAAATATTCGGCCACGGAGGTGGCGTAGGCGGCGCCCTGGAGGCGCATCAGGGGGCTGGTGTCGGCGGGGGCGGCAATGACGGCGGAACGGCGCCGGCCTTCTTCCCCGAGGATCTGCTCGATGAACTCCTTCACTTCCCGGCCCCGTTCGCCGATCAGGCCGACGACGATGATCTCGGCCTCGGTATAGCGGGCCATCATGCCCAGCAGCACCGACTTGCCGACGCCGGAACCAGCGAAGAGGCCCATCCGCTGGCCCTGGCCGACGGTGAGCAGGCCGTTGATGGCGCGCACGCCCACATCCAGGGTACGGCTGATGGGGGCCCGGGACATGGGGTTCACCGGCCGGCTGTGCAGGGGGCGCAGGGCTTCCGCATGGAGGGGGCCGAGGCCGTCCAGGGGACGGCCGGCGCCATCGACCACCCGTCCCAGAAGACCCATGCCGACCGGAACCAGCTTGGCCTTGTCCACTGAACGGCGGCGGAAGGGGGGG